>JAFUMY010000072.1 GCA_017482415.1 Clostridia bacterium | reverse complement strand
ACGCGAACGCCCTTTTCGCGCAACGCTGCCACTGCCGACTTACTTTCGGGCTTTAAGGTATCAGCTACCGCAAACACCGCCAAAAGCTCTTTTTCCGTCGCTAAAAAGACTGCCGTTTTGCCTTGTTTTGAAAACTCCTTTTCAATTTGATAGCTTTGTTTTTCGTCAATACCCGAAATCAAACGACGATTGCCTAAAAGATAGTTCGTGTTTTCATAGCTACCCTTTGCGCCCTTACCCGTTTCGTAGAAATAATTTTCAATTCCTAAATTATAACCCTGCGTTTTAGACGTTGCGTATGCTTGAATACACTCTGCAATCGGATGATTCGAATGGCTTTCAATTGCCGCAGAAATCGCAAGCAAATACTTTTCTTCCCCTTTGAAGACCTTAAAATCGGTCACAATCGGTTGTCCGACCGTCAGCGTAGCCGTTTTATCAAGCAAAACACAGTTAATATCCCTTGCCTTTTGAAGGGTTTCCGCGTCTTTATACAAAATTCCAAGCGACATGCCCCTACCTGTTGCCGCCATAACCGCAACGGGCGTTGCTAAACCCAAAGAACAAGGACAAGAAATGACGAGTACACTAATTGCGTAATTTGCTGCCCTTGCAATATCTTTCGATATCCACCACCAAAGGATAAATGTGAAAGCCGCAATCAAGGTAACGGCGGGAACGAATATTCCTGCAATTTTATCCGCAAGCTTTTGAATTGGAGCCTTACTCGCGCCTGCTTCTTTCACCATCTTAACGATTTGTGAAAGGGTCGTTTCCGCACCCACCTTTTCCGCTAAAACTTTAATAAATCCGCTTTTTACGATATCAGCACCCGTTACCAAGTCGCCTTCTTGCAGCTCCACAGGCATACTTTCTCCCGTAATTGCCGCCCGATCGATAAACCCATGCCCCTCGATAATCTTTCCGTCTACTGGAACGTATTCACCCTGCTTTACAATCAAAACGTCGCCTACTGCGAGGTCGGAAAAAGGTATTTTTTCCTCTCTATCCGCCCGCACAACAGTCACCGTATTCGGCATAAGCTTAATCAGCTTTTCGATTTCTTCGCCCGTCTTACGCTTGGACTTTTCTTCAAGCCATTTCCCGAGCGTTACAAGCGCCAAAATCATCGCTGCCGATTCATAGAACATGTGCGTATGTGCGCCGACTCTATCAATATACAGTAAAATCGTATACACAAAGCTGTATAAAAAAGAAATTGCAGAACCTAACGCCACAAGCGTATCCATGTTGGGGACTTTTTTCAAAAGCACTTTCGTACCGCTTGTGAAAAACTTGAAATCCACCACGATTACAGACAAGGCAAACAGCATTTGCAGCGTTACGGAAACCGTTGCGTTCGGTTGCGGTAATCCAATCATACCGCCCATCGAAAAATACATTAACGGCAAAAGGAATATCATTGAAAGGAAAAATCTTCGTTTTAACGTATCCGATTGCGGTTTCCTTTCCTTTAAAAGATTTTCGTCAAACGGTTTCGCCCCATACCCAAGGGCCACGACTGCATCTATAATATCCTGCGAGGAAAGCTGCGCTTCGTCATACTCTACCACCATACTTTCACCCATGAGCGAAACTTCGGCAAGAGATACCCCCTCCATGCGGCTAACTGTCCTCTCAATCCCTGCTGAGCAAGCTGCGCAAGACATTCCTGAAATGGAAAATTTTTCTTTCATCATCTTTTCTCCTACGCCAAATACTATACCATTTTTTCAGCGATAAGTCAAGTGAAAATAATTAACTGCGGTTAATTATTTTATAAAATCTATGAAACGCAAAAAGACGGGTGCTAAAAAGCCACCCGCCTAAGGATTTACATAGACGAAACGTTAGTCTTTCTTTTCTTCTTTGGGCGCAACTACTTCTTCGCCGTCGTAGTAGCCGCAGTTCTTGCAAACGCGATGAGCCTCTTTATATTCGTGGCAATGAGGGCATTCTACGATCGTAGCTGCCGTTGCTTTGTAGTTTGCAAATCTTTTGTTCGTTCTGCTCTTAGATTGTTTACTCTTAGGTACTGCCATATTTACACCTCAATATTATTACTTTTGAATTTACGTTTTAATCGGAATAGGAAAGCCCTTCGCAGTCTTCGTTGCAGACAAGCAAAAACGGCATACACGCCATAATTGCGTCCTCAACAGCTTTTTTAAGATCGACAACTCCGTTGGAATAGCCGTAGTCCTCATAATCCTTACAAGGCTCGAACAGAGCATCCAATTCGCCTATTACATCCATAGACGCTTCTTTTAAGCATCTTGAACACTGCCCTTCTAAGCGATAGGAAACGGTACCGCGAATTTCAAAGGCATCGTCCTCGTATAACTCGTAAGAAAACGAAATCTTAACGGGCGTAGCGAACCGTACAAACGGAATTTCAATCAAAGATTCGGGGGCAGAATATTCGAATTCCAGTTCTCCCGAATACTTTTTTTGCGCATTGAGTTTTCTGATATCTATTACCATCATAAAACCGACTAAACAAGTATAGTATATTTCAAAAACTTTGTCAACTTTTTTTTAGCAAAAATTTTTGATTTTTTATAATAATTCCACCGTTTCTCTTGCAATTACCAATTCTTCGTTGGTAGGAATGATTAAAACTTTGACTTTCGAGTTCTTTCCCGTGATATCGCGAATTGCGCCGTTGTTCTTCTCGTTGTTCTTTTCTTTATCAATCTCTAAACCAAGATATTGCATGTTTTCACAGATTGCTTCACGCGTGCAAGGCGTATTTTCACCGACCCCAGCCGTGAAAACGATACAATCAACGCCGTTCATCGCCGCTGCATACGCACCTACGTATTTCTTGCATGCATACGCAAACATATCCAACGCAAGCTTTGCGCGCATATTGCCGTTTGCTGTTGCCGCCGTCAAATCGCGGAAGTCACTGGAAACCCCAGAAATCCCTGCAACACCGCACTTTTTATTCAGATAAGTCATCGCTTCGGAAATCGTCCAACCCTCTTTTTTCGCCAAGTATTCCGCCGCAGCGCAATCGATATCGCCGCTACGCGTACCCATAGGCACGCCGGCAAGCGGGGTAAAGCCCATAGAGGTATCTACACTTTTACCGCCGTTTACAGCCGTAATTGAAGAGCCGTTACCCAAGTGACAGGTAATAATCTTCAATTCTTCGGGCTTTTTACCAAGATATTTCGCCGCTTCTTGGGATACGAACTTGTGGCTCGTACCATGGAAACCATAACGACGAATCTTGTACTTTTCATAATCCTCGTAATTGATTGCGTACATGTACGCGTAATCAGGCATAGTAAAATGGAAGCTCGTGTCAAATACGAATGCCATCGGAGTTTTCGGCATAGCCGCACGGCATGCTTTTACGCCGATGATTGCCGCAGGGTTATGTAAAGGCGCAAGATCGCAAAGCTCTTCCATCTTTTCAATCGTTTCATCCGTAACAAGGGTCGTTTTCTTGAATACTTCCCCCGACGCAACCGCGCGGTGACCTACCGCGTCGATTTCGTCCATGGATTTGATAACGCCAGAATCGGTAGCCGTCAAGGCGTTCAAAACCAACGCCACCGCTTCGTTATGGGTAGGCATTGCTTGTTCGAACACGAATTCCTTGCCGTTCGCCTTATGTTTTAAATTAGAGCCCTGAATCCCGATACGTTCACAAGTACCCTTTGCGATTACGCCCTCGGTGTCCATATCGATGAGCTGATATTTCAAAGAAGAACTACCTGAATTGATAACTAAAACTTTCATTTTATCACCCCTTAAAGCTGGGTCTGCAATGCAGTAATTGCAACCGCCGCAACGATATCTTCAGACTTACAGCCTCTCGAAAGATCGTTCAAAGGTTTTGCAAAGCCTTGACAAATGGGACCAACCGCCATAAAACCGCCAAGACGTTCTGCAATTTTATAACCGATATTGCCTGCCTGCAAATCAGGGAAAATAAACACGTTTGCTTTGCCTGCAACGTCGGAATCAGGCGCTTTTAACGCCGCCACCGAAGGAACGATTGCCGCGTCGAACTGTAATTCGCCGTCGAGCTTTAAGTCGGGTGCCTTTTCTTTGGCAATCTTGACCGCTTCCGCGACCATCGTTACGTTGTCGTGCTTTGCACTGCCTTTCGTGGAGAAGGAAAGCATTGCAACCTTAGGGTCAATCCCCGTAATCGCTTTTGCTGAGTTTGCCGTTGCGATTGCGCATTCCGCCAAGCCCTCGCTCGTATACGTAGGGTTTAAGCCGCAATCCGCAAAAAATACCATGCCGTCGGGGCAATACTGATTACCCTGTGGCGGGCAAATCATAAGATTGAAGCTGGAAACGGAAGAAACCCCTTTTGCCGTTTTAATAATTTGAAGCCCCGGGCGCAAGGTGTTCGCCGTAGAATGGCACGCGCCGGACACCAAACCGTCTACGTCGCCCATTTTAAGCATCATAGCACCAAAATACGTTCCATCCGTCAAGAGCTTTGCAGCCTGCTCGCTCGTCATGCCTTTGGATGCACGAATTTCACAAAGCTTTGCGTTATATTCGGGAAGCTTTTCCGAAGTCAAAGGATCGACAATGGTAACGCCCGTCAAATCCACGTCGGGATTTTTCGCCTTAATATCCGCTTCATTGCCAAGCAAAACGATTTTTGCAACGCCCTCTTTCGTTGCGTCTGCCGCGGCTTTAACCACGCGGCTGTCCTCGCCCTCGCAAAGCACGATCGTCTTTTGCAATACTTTTGCCTTTGCCTTGATTTCATCTAAAATATTTCGCATAATTTTATCTCCTTTAACCGCGAAACGCTTTATTTATTTTTTTGTTTCGTATATAATAATGTCATGTAACGGGGACAACCCGTCCTTTCTATTATAGCACACATTTTTTTCAATGTAAAGGGAATGGCTGAAAATAAAATGAAAATTTGCGCGATAATTTGCGAATACAATCCTTTCCATAACGGACACCTCTACCAAATCCAAGAGGCAAAGGCTCGCTCGAACGCAGATGCAATACTCTGTATCATGAGCGGCAATTTCGTTCAACGCGGAGAAGCTGCCATTATGGATAAATATACGAGAGCGCGTCATGCCGTGCTTGCAGGTGCGGACGTCGTTATAGAGCTGCCCGTTGTTTTCGCAACGTCAAACGCTGAGCTCTTTGCTAAAGGCGCGATTTCCATTCTATCCAAAATTCCTTGCGTGGAAACCCTTTGCTTTGGCGCAGAAACCGCAGAAGCGGAAGCGTTTTATCAAGCCGCAAAGCTTTTAAATGACGAGCCGAAAGAGATTTCATTGGCTATTCAAGAACAGGTGAATAACGGCGTTTCTTACGCAAAAGCACGTGCCGAAGCTTGGAAAACGCTTTTACCCAACGACTTACTCACCTCTCCAAACAATATTCTTGCTTTGGAATATACTCGCGCGATTCTTTCCGCAAAAGCGGATATTCGCATCCTACCGATTCTAAGGAAAGGCGGCGGATATGCAGATTATACCGTTTACGAAAACTTTTCTTCGGCAAGTGCAATCCGAAAAGAAATTTCTATTGGCAGGTTAACAAGCGGCAATCTCCCCGACTTTGTTGCAGAAGATATTTCCGCTTATTCTGTTCCTCCTCTCGACGTACTTGAAAAGTATGCGATTTTGAATACTCCTGCCTCGGAAATCGCCAAGATATGCGATTGCACGGAAGGACTTGAAAACGCTTTCAAAAAAGCCGCGATAGAGCCCGAAGCCTTTGCAAGCACGCTGACTTCCGCGCGATATACTTCATCAAGAATACGCAGAATAGCTCTACAAAACCTTTTAAATATTCAAGAAGAGCTGATTCGAAAAAGTCTACACTCCAACTTGTATTTGCGTGTTTTAGGCGCAAAGAAAGACCGTAGCGACGTATTATCAGAACTTTCAAACGGCGAACAGCCACTCTTGATTCGTGCGCATGATGAAGACGGGTTAACCGATACTGCAAAAGAAGCTTTTGAAAAAGACCTCTTTGCTGAAAAAGTATATACGCTTTTATATCCCATTAAAACGAATAAAAAAATCTTTCATTAAATAAAAAACTACGGTTTTGCAACCGTAGTTTTTTATTTAACCAGCATTACGCCATCATGATTTCGGAAATTACGTCCAAGACTTTATCGTGGCAACCGCCGCATCCCGTCGAGCAATGCGTGATACGCTGTACGTCCTGAAAGACCTCTAAAACGTCCTCCATTTTGTTATGATGTTCGAGCGCACGCTCGATATCCGTGTAGCTTACTTGTTTACAGTTGCAAATGATATAGTTTTCCATAAGTTTTTCTCCTTAATTATTTTTCTTCAGTAAAATTATCTTTCCCAACGCCGCAAAGTTCGCATGCGAATTCGTCGGGTAAATCGGCAAATTTCGTTCCAGGTGCGATTTCCTGTTCGGGCGAGCCCTGCGCCTCATCATACGTCCAACCGCACACCATACAAACGTATTTACTCATATTCCCTCCTTATAATGAACATAATTCTTCTGCCAAAGCCTCTATTTGCTTTTTATTCTCTTCCGTAATTGCCGAAAGGATTTTAACCGTTGCCGTCGTATACTGCAAATTCTTACTCTTTTCAAGCATTGTACGCATTACACGCGTTGCCATCGGCGCCCAACTGCCGTTTTCGATAAAACCGACAATTCTATTTTGATAATTCCTTTCTGTCAGCTCGTGTAAAAATTCTCGCATAAACGGGAAAATTTCACCGTTATAAGTGGTGGTTGCCAATACCGCCTTTCCATAACGAAACGCGTCTTCCACCGCCTCCGACATATCACATCTTGCTAAGTCTGTAACAACAACCTTTACACCGCGACTTTGCAAGCATTCGGCAAGATATTCCACTGCCTTTTTCGTGTTTCCGTAAACGGAGGTATATGCGATAAATATCCCTTCGCTTTCCATATTGTAGCTCGACCACGTGTTATATAAATCAATATAATATTGTAGATTGTCTTTCAATACGGGGCCGTGTAAAGGACAAATTGTCGAAATCTTGAAATTTGATAATTTTTTGAGTAGCGACTGAACTTGAACACCATATTTTCCGACGATACCAAAATAATATCGCCGTGCTTCGCAAGCCCAATCCTCTTCGGCATCTAATGCACCGAATTTACCGAATGCATCCGCAGAAAAAAGAAGCTTCGACGTTTCGTCATACGTTACGAAAACTTCAGGCCAATGCACCATCGGCGCGGCGATAAATCGCAATACGTGAGTACCAAGCGATAAGCTACCGCCGTCCTCTGCAATCAACTGCCGCTCGATAAAATCGGTAGCGAAATAATTTTTCATCATAATGAATGCACGCGTAGAAGCTACGATTTTTGCGGACGGATATTTTTCCGCAAAAGCTTTTAAACTGCCTGAATGATCGGGCTCCATATGCTGCACTATTAAATAATCGGGAGTTCGACCATTTAACGCTTTGTCGAGATTATTCAACCAGACGTTTTTGAATGTTGCGTCTACGCTATCGAATACAGCAATTTTTTCATCCGTAAGCAAATAGGAATTATACGCCATACCGTTCGGCACAAGAAATTGTCCTTCAAATAAATCTGTTTGACGGTCGTTTACCCCGATATACGTTACGTCCTTGCAAACCTGCATTGCTCACCTCTTTATCAATATGCCGCATTCTTTTATTATTATAGCAAAATATTTTAAGAATTTCAAGATTTTTACAAAAAAAATTCAGAATTGTGGAAATAAAAATATCCAACCCATGTTGGATTGGATATTTTTTGGAGCTACTGGCCGGACTTGTTCCTTTAGCGGAGACGCCCCGCTCGGCAATTATCAATTGCCGACTTTGCCGTAAACTTATCCTTTTATCAACCTTTAGAGGCAAAGCGTTTTGCTCCCGCAAAACGGCTCCCACCCTCAAGTCCGCCCAGAATTGTGGAAATAAAAAAATATCCAATCCTTGTTGGATTGGATATTTTTTGGAGCTACTGGCCGGACTTGAACCGGCGACCTGCTGATTACGAATCAGCTGCTCTACCGACTGAGCCACAGTAGCGTTCGTTGAACAGCTTATTCATTATACTGAATATAAATAAAAAAAGCAAGCGTTTTCTCACACTTTTTGAAAAAATTTTTTGCTTTTAAAAAAAATTATTTCTATAACGAAAACTCGGCGCCAATGGCAACAAATTCGTAACTTGCTTCACAGAGTACGCCTCGCAAATCCTTTGCGTAAATTTCCTTTTTGAGAATTTCAGATATGCACCCCGCCATTTCAGCGCATAAAGCTGCGTATTTTGCAAAGCTCGACGAATACTGCTTTTCCAAAAATGTAAGCTGTGCTTTTAGTTTCGATAAAATCCTTTTAGAAGATTCCTGCGTTGCACCTTTATCCAAGCGGAAAATTTCCTGTTCGAGAATATTTAAACAATTATAAAAGGTTTGAAAAGCCCCCACAAGCTCACGTTCGTTCCTTTTTTCCGCTCTGCTTTTTAGATATAACGCATCAACGCCCAAGGTTATCAGTTCGCATTGTTCCCCAGTGCTTTGCAAAGATGCGCATACGTTTTGTCCATCCTGTTCGTCTGTATAAACCGACAGCGCAACACACGCTTTACCGTTTACGTTCAGCGTGTAGCCTGCGCCGCCATCAAGCTGCGCATTAAATACCCCAACTTCCACGTTTTCCGTGGGAATAATCAAATAATGAAACTTGTACCCAACGTATATTTTCTTTACTTGAAACAAAGGAGAAATTGCAAACAAAACAAGCATAGCGAATATAATTACGCCAAATATTATTGGCATCCATATCTTTTTTTTCTTAAAAAAATCCGTTGACATACTTTATCGTATGCAACGGATTTTTCATTTAGTCAAGATATAAAATACATTCCCCCATTTCAAGGGTTTTTTGTACGTCGATAACGCGTTGATTGGATGAGCCTCTGAATTTGAGACGAATGTCCTTTAATTTTTCAATATACGGGCCGTCCACCAAAACGTCGAACATGGAAATCAGCTCTTTCGTATACTTCGTATTTTTATGTTTTTCTTTTAGTATGCCACGCTTTGCGTCAAAAACGTATCCAGTATAACACCATATCGTCTTATTAGGATAAGTATTACGAACGTGTTTTATAAAGGAATATAAAGCTTCTTGGTTTTGAGGCTCTAACGGCTCACCGCCGAGCAGGGAAAGTCCTTCGATATATCCCGATGCGAGCTCTCGCGTAATTTTTTCTTGAATTTCAGCATCAAACGGATTCCCGTATGCAAAATCCCAAGCAACCTCGTTGAAACAGTTTTTACACCGATGGGTACAACCAGATACAAACAAAGAGATACGCACCCCTTCGCCGTTTGCGATATCCGTCCACTTGATTGTTGCGTAATTCATCAGAGATGCAGGACTCTATCCTTGATTTCTTGCGTTCTGCCTTGATTCCAGTACTGCGTACCGATGTAGCCGCAGGTGCGTCTTGCGACGTTCATCTTCGCTTGATCGCGATTGTGACAATGCGGGCATTCCCAAACCAATTTACCCGATTCGTCTGTTACGACCTGGATTTCACCGTCAAAGCCGCATTCCTGACAATAATCGCTCTTGGTGTTGAGCTCTGCATACATGATATTATCATAAATGAATTTCATGACGGAAAGTACCGCAGGGATATTGTTCTGCATGTTGGGTACTTCCACGTAGCTGATTGCGCCTCCGGGCGAAAGCTGCTGGAATTCACTTTCAAATTTCAATTTCGTAAACGCATCAATTTCTTCGGATACGTGTACGTGATAGCTGTTGGTAATATAGCTCTTATCCGTAACCCCAGGAATGATACCAAAACGCTTTTGCAGGCATTTCGAGAATTTATACGTCGTGCTTTCCAAAGGCGTACCGTACAAGGAGAAATCAATATTCTCCTTTTCTTTCCATTCCTTGCATTTCTCGTTCATGCGTTTCATAACGGCAAGTGCAAACGGTTTCGCCTCGTCGTCCGTATGCGATTTACCCGTCATGTGTTTTACACACTCGTAAAGCCCTGCATAACCCAAGGAAATTGTGGAATAACCACCGTATAAAAGCTTGTCTATCGTTTCGCCTTTCCCCAAACGCGCCAACGCACCGTACTGCCACAAAATAGGCGCGGCGTCGGAAAGTGTGCCCTTCAAACGGTTATGACGCTGCATAAGCGCACGATAGCAAAGCTCTAAACGTTCCTCGAAGATTTCCCAGAACTTCGCTTCGTTTCTACCCGATGACAACGCTACGTCAACAAGATTGATTGTTACAACGCCTTGATTGAATCTGCCGTAATATTTCGCTTTACCATTTTCGTCCACGAACGGAGTCAAGAAGCTGCGGCAACCCATACAGGTATAGCAATGCCCCTCCCCGTTTTTATCTACTTTATACTCCATCATTTTCTTTTCGGAGATATAATCGGGAACCATACGCTTTGCCGTACATCTTGCAGCAAGCTCGGTAAGATACCAATACGGCTGCCCCTCTTCGATATTATCAGGCTCTAAAACGTAAATAAGCTTCGGGAATGCAGGCGTAATCCATACCCCCGATTCGTTTTTAACCCCCAAAATACGCTGACGAAGCGTTTCCTCGATAATCAACGCAAGATCGGCTTTTTCTTGTTCGTTACGCGCTTCGTTCAAGTACATGAATACAGTAACGAAAGGTGCTTGACCATTCGTCGTCAAAAGGGTAACGACTTGATACTGAATCGTCTGAATACCTCTCTTAATTTCGTCGCGCAAACGCTTTTCCGCAATCGATGCAATCTGCTCTTCCGTAACGGTGAGCCCTGCAAGCTCTTCCGCAACCTCTCTGCGAATCTTTTGGCGGCTGATATCCACAAAAGGCGCAAGGTGCGTCAAGGAAATACTCTGTCCACCGTACTGATTAGACGCGACCTGCGCAATAATCTGCGTAGCGATATTACAAGCCGTAGAAAAGCTGTGCGGCTTTTCAATGAGCGTACCCGAAATCACCGTGCCGTTTTGGAGCATATCCTCCAGATTGACAAGGTCGCAGTTGTGCATATGCTGTGCGAAATAATCTGCGTCATGGAAATGAATCAAGCCCTCGTCATGCGCTGCAACGATATCGTCGGGCAACAAAATACGACGAGTTAAATCCTTCGAAACCTCTCCTGCCATATAATCGCGCTGTACGCTGTTTACCGTAGGATTCTTGTTCGAATTTTCCTGTTTTACTTCTTCGTTGTTGCATTCGATAAGCGTTAAAATCTGTGCGTCAGTCGTATTCACTTTACGAACCAACGCGCGGTTATAACGATACGTTATATATTTTCTTGCAAGCGCAAAGCATAAGGTTGCCATCAAGCGGTTTTCGACCATATCTTGAATTTCTTCTACGTGAGGAGCGCGACCCAAGCTAGCGCATTCTTCCGCAACAACGTCTACGATTGCATTTAATGCACCCTCCGAAATACGGTCTCTTTCTCCAACCTCTTTATTCGCCTTGCGCAGTGCCGACGCAATCTTTTCCTTATCAAATAAAACTTCCTGTCCACTTCTTTTAATAATCTTCATTTCCTTCATGTCCCAATACCCCGTTTCTTCCTTTGTTTTTCCATCTATCTGCAACAATATATTGCGAAACCTTCCATAAAAACCACAATATATTGTATTACACTTCATCAGCCGTGCCTTACTATTATACCATATCTTGTGCCAAAGTCAAGCGCGTGAGCACAAAATATTGTATAGGAAAAACTTATAGGTCTTTTTACTGAAAAAACAAAAAAAGCTTGAAAAATCAATGAAATTCAATTTTTTATAAAAATTTTGCTATTGAAAAATAAAATACCTCAAAAAAATTTATACTTTTTGGGCATAAAAAAGAGCGGTCAGACCATACTGACCGCCCAATTTTTAGTCTTTTTTGAGCATTGAGGAAAGTTCCTCAAAAGTGTTTGCCGTGTATAACAAGGAATGTAATTTTTCAATCCCGTATTTAGGAAGATATTCGTTGCGGATATATAAATCCAAAACATCCTCCTCAACACTTAACAGCGTCCCGTTATTTTTACCCTGCGTATTCATAAAATCAATCGCGGGATAGATACGTTTTTTTGCAAGCTCGTCGCTTAAATTAATTTCGAGGGTTGCTATTGTGGATAGCTCGGCTTGAATTAAATCGTCCGCAGGATTCCCCGTCTCTTTTGCAACCGCAGCAAGAATACTAAGCGAACCACCCTTTTCAAAACAACGCGCTGCCCCGAAATACCGTTTGACGTATTGCAAGGTTTTGCTTTCTAAACCGCTTATCAAAACCTTTCCGCCCGCTGATTCGTCCGTTTCATTGTATGCGTGCGCTAAAGCGTTTAACGAATCCACAAGCAAAACCACGTCGTTACCGCATTCCGCATAGCGTTTTGCGCGCTTTAAGATAAAATCTGCGATAAATACCTGGCGATCGGGCTCGTCTTCATACGTCGAGCACAATAAACAATCCTTATCAACGTATTGACGGAATTGCGCTACGTTTTCGGGGGATTGATCCACCAATAAAACAAAAACTTTCACCTTTCTATTGCGATTGGATAAGGCTTTTGCCGCCTCCAAAAGCAGGGCACTTTTCCCCGCCTTCGGCGAAGAAACTACGCAGCCCCTTTGCCCTTTCCCAAACGGTACAAGCCATTGTAAATATTTCATTGCAATCGAACGGCGTTCCGTATTATCAAAGAAATCAATTTTCTCTTTCGGATAACAAACCTCTGCCGTTTCAAACTTTTGACGAGCAAAAGTGTTGACCACTAATTCATTTATCGTTAAAACCGACGTTGCGACCAAAACGTTGTGCCGTTTTTCTGCATAACAGGTAATCACGTCGCCTTGCTCTAACCCATAGGCACGAATCAATTCCACAGAAATAATCAGCTTTTCATCCGTATCCTTGCAATTGAGCGCCAACAGCATAGGAACGTTATTTAAAGTTTCTAATTGTCCTTTGAATATTTTTCGCGTGCCGTCCGCTTCCGTCATCATAATACCCGAGGACTCCAAGCGGTATTCAATTTCCCCCTTTTCTTTTAGGCTCTGTAACCGAGCAGAAAAGTCCATTGTATCCGCGGTGTCTTTCGTCATCCCTTCCGAACCGCTTAAATAGATTGCACGTAAATTATCTACCTTTTCAATCACGTTCGGATCCACGAAACCGTTTTTGACGGGCGCGCCCCGCTTTGATACGGGCACAGGCCGAATTTTTCCGACAAAAATCCCTATCGCTTCGTTGACAATTTCAAGCTTCTTTTTAGTCGTAGGCTTTCGAACGCCGACAAAACGACCGTATGCACGCAATTGATCGAGGCTTAAGCCCATGAGATATTCTCGGCAAACGTATTCGAAATCTTTCATCGATTTTTCCGTCATCCTTGCTTTCGCTCCATATAAAGTATTTTCGTTTTAGCGTTTTGTATATCCGCTCTGAATAACTCCGCTTCTCCTTGCAAACAATAGGAAATTTCCGCGTTGGAAAAGCGTTGTAAAAAGCTTTCCGAGCCTGCAATATCCAAGCGTCCGTCGCTCGGTAAATAATGCATGGGAATTACGCATTTGGGGTTTAATTTTTCAACGTACTTCTTTGCCTGTTCGGCGTCGATTGTATACGTACCGCCAATAGGAAGCAGCCAAACGTCTGCATCCTTTATAATCTGTTCAATCTTCTCGGAATACTCTTCCCCAAGATCCCCAAAATGACAAACCTTCAAGCCGTCCATTTCGATTGTAAAAATGAGATTATTACCCCGAAGTGCGCCTTGCTTCGGATCGTGCCACGTCTCTGCGCCTATGATAGAAACACCTTCTACCAAGGTATACCCAACGCTGTCTACAACCTTTTTTGCCCCCTTTACGCCCATAACGTAATTATGGTCGAAGTGATTATGACTGACCGTGATTACGTCGGCTGTAAGATTTTTAGGCAGCTCATAGCCGACCTTCGTGTAGGGATCGGTAACTATGCTTACCCCCTCCGCATTCGTCAATCGAAAACAAGAATGTCCGAAATATTCTATTTTCATGAGTTCACCTCGTCTTTTACCCTCGCGAGCAAACGCAATTTCATCTTTTGAAGCTCGCCGCCGAGCAATAAATCGTAATGTAACGACAATAACAGCGAATCTTTACCCATCGAATACGCAACTGTATGCGCAAACACGCCGATTTCACCTTCCGAGCCGCCAATACCAAGATATCCAACCGTCTGTCGTCCGCGTTCCAAATTTAAACGCAGGCTATAATCCCCAACACGCTCGATTTCCGCAGCCTCGCCCTTTAATAGGATACGAACCGCGGCGTTTTCCTCACGATACCGAAGTTCGCAGCCAAGCACAGAAAGTAAGCATTCTCCCTCTCTATTTATTGTGTTTTCTGCGCCGTCAACCGACGTGGTAATCGTTACTCTGCAAGCCTGCATTTTTCCTCTCTCATTCGACTTTTTTCTACATTATAGCAAATATTTCGCAAAATGTAAAGTATTATTGCGCATTTTTCAAAATCAATCGTTGCCGCGTTTGATTGTTTCACGAATTAAACGACCCTCTTTCAAAGCTTCGGATAAAGCTTCGGCATTGTTTGTTTCCAAAGCGTTACGATATACGGATAAATGCTCGATAAGACCATTTAATTCCGCAAGAATTCGTTCTCGATTCCCCATATATAATTGCGTCCACATTTTTTCGTCGACGCCTGCAATTCGCGTCATATCCTGGAAGCTGCCGCCCGTGAAACCGTCGCAGCCCTTTACCTCGTTACTTTTTACGTAAGCGTTGGATACGATATGGGCAAGCTGAGAAGTCAAGGCGATTTTTTTATCGTGCGTCTCCGCAGAGCACTCGACAATTTTACCAAAACGCATTGCAAAAAGGTATTCCTTGATTTCCGCTACGTCCTCTGCCTTTGTTTGCGCGGCTTGCGTTATAATCACGTTTGCGCCTTTAAAAAGCTCGGAAGAAGCAGAAGAAATCCCCGATGTTTCTTTACCTGCCATTGGGTGTAAGCCAACGTAGCGATAGTTGCGAGGTTTTGCGTAAACGAGCTCTTCCAAGCTCTTTTTGATACCGCAAATATCGGTAACAAGCGCACCGTCTTTATAGCTTCCGTTATCCAAATAATCCATCGTAGCATTGGGTGGAACGGCAAGAAATACCACGTCGTAATCGGCAAGACATTTGCCTTTATTGCGAATATATCCTGCTTTTAAGGCATATTCTACGGACGCACTGCTTCTACCAAAGCCATCGACCTCATAACCTGCTTTCGTGAGCGCGGCGCAAATCGAACCGCCTATAATACCCAAACCAACCACTGCAATCTTTTTCATAATTCTGCCTCTTTTTAAAGATTATAGTTATAGTAACACATTTTTCGACAAAATTCAAGCATTCGACAAAGCTTGTCCTGTTTTTATGCAAAAAAGAGAGGCTATTCCCCTCTTTTTTGATGCAAATATCGATTTTTTAAGCTTTTACGACCTTAGCTTCGTATTTCTCTTTCGTTGCAATACCGCCTCGAATATGCCGTTCGCTTAAATTGAGATTTAAGACCTGTCTAACCTGCTCGAATAAATCTTCGTTAATGTATCTTAAACGCTCGGCAACGTCTTTATGTACCGTGGATTTACTAATGGAAAAATGCGCGGAACACGCGCGAACGGTACAACCCGTCGACACGATATATTCCGCACATTTTACAGCTCGTTCTTCAATATATTCCCACAAAACCCCGACCTCCGCAATATGGTTACGGAATATACTATGTCGGCTTATTGCAGTTTATAACTAATTGTAGACTTTTATTCCCCTTTTTTATAGGGCATGGGGATAACTTGCAAAATCGAATCCTCTGCATATTGAGGAAGCTTCTTCGCCCTAGCGCTTTGTACGCTGATGAATATATCCTCACTTGAAATCTCGGAAACGGCATGCGTCTTTTCTTCAACCGCAAGCATATAAGGAACGGTTACGTAGGATGCCGAAAGCACGCTTGCGCCTTCCTTCAAGCCAACGATAATCGAGCCTTTCTTATAACGCTTCGAGGGTTCAATCTGCGAGGAAATAACACGCTTGAACTTACCCTCCGTCGTCGCGATAATAATTTCGCCTTCGCCGTTGATTTGGGTCATCAGCATTACGTAATCCCCGTCACGGAGCATGATTCCGCGAACGCCCGTTGCAATTCTGCCCTGCGTAGGAATATCGTCCTTCATGGCGTTCAGGCAAATGCCGTCCTTCGTTACCATGATGATTGTATCCTCTTCGTGGCTGTCCTCTTCCACGCCGATAACCTCGTCTTCTTCGTTGAGCTTCACCGCTTGGAAAGAATCTTTACGCTGCTCGTATTCCGCCCAGTCCGTCTTCTTAATCATACCTTTCTTGGTGAAGAATATCAGACTGCCGTAAGGCAAGTGCTCGCCAACCTCGAACATCGCAACAACCTTTTCGCCGATTTCCGCGTCCTTGGAAAGCTCTTTAAGCTCCACGCCCTCGTCGGAAAGCTTGCATTCCAAATCGGGGTCGGAAATATCAAGCTTATGGCAATTACCATAATTGGTAAACGCAAAAATACGTTTATCCGTCTTTGTCTTTAAAAGCTTAGTTGCTACAAGCTGAGGTTTAAACTTGCCTTCAAGCGGCTTGTCTAAGCCCTCGATTTGCTTACCTACTAAGACCTTGAAACGGTCGTCTGCGGTATACGCAAGCATACAAGCTACGCCCTCTTTCTTTTCCGAAGCCGTTGCCAGTAATCCGTCCGCTTCCTCTCTCGTAAATACAAGCTTGGATTTTCTCGGCGAAGGATATGCGTTTTTGATTTCGGTGATTTCTTCTTTTACAACCTGCAACTGCAAATCGCCGCTCTTGGAAATCGCCGTGAGCTTTTTGATGAGCTTTTTGAGCTCTTTTAATTCCTGTTCAAGTTTGAAGATTTCAAGCTTTGTCAATCTTGCTAAACGCAAGTCGAGGATTGCCTGCGCTTGAACGTCCGAAATTTCAAAACGCTCCATCAAGCGACTTCTTGCATCCGCAGTGCTTTCCGATTTTTTAATGATAGCGATTACTTCGTCGATATTCTGTACGGCAACAATCAAGCCCTCCAAAATATGACAGCGCTGTTCCGCCTGCTTCAAATCGAACAACGTACGGCGTTTTACGACCTGCTGCTGGTACTTAACGTAATGGCGAATAATCTCCATTAAGCCAAGCTGCTGCGGCTTGCCGTCCGCAATTACGACCATGTTAATACCAAAGGTAACCTCAAGGTCGGTATATTTATACAAACACTTCAAAATTGCGTTTATATCTGCATCTTTCTTAACGCGAATTACTGCACGCATACCCGTTCTGTCCGATTCATCGGCAACGTGGTCTAAGCCTGCAAGCTCTTCTTTCTTTTCTTCTCTTAAGTCTACAACCTTGCGCAAAAGCTGTGCTTTGTTGACCTGATAAGGGAGCTCGGTAATGACAAGATTCGTCTTACCGTTATCCGCTTTCTCAATTGCAATCTTCGCACGGAGCGTGATTTTACCGCGACCCGTTTTATAGGCTTGAATCAGCTCGTTTGCAATAATGATACCGCCAGTCGGGAAATCGGGCGAAGGCACGTATTCCATCATTTCTTCGAGGGAAATTGCAGGATTGTCGATATATGCAACCACACCGTTGATTACTTCTTCAAGATTATGCGTAGGAATATTCGTTGCAAGACCTACCGCGATACCCGACGCGCCGTTTACAAGCAAGTTGGGGAAACGGCCAGGTAAAACGTCCGGTTCTTTCAAGCTGTCGTCGAAGTTTAAGGAAAAGGAAACGGTTTCCTTATCAATATCCCGCAAAAGCTCGAGCGCAAGCGGTTCCATACGCGCTTCCGTATAACGCATTGCAGCGGCGGGGTCACCGTCTACCGAGCCGAAATTACCATGCCCGTTGACAAGCGTTTTGCCCATGTTGAAGCCTTGCGCCATACGTACCATTGCATCGTAAACGGAACTGTCGCCGTGAGGATGGTATTTACCCATACAGTCACCGACGATACGCGCACTCTTTTTATGCGGCTTGTCGGGCGTTAAGCCCATTTCGTTCATGGTATACAAAATACGTCTTTGAACGGGCTTTAAGCCGTCCTCAACGCGAGGCAAGGCACGGTCAAGGATAACGAATTCCGCGTAGGGAAGCATCGAAGAATGCAGTACCTTTTCTAAGGGCTCGACGAATAATTGGCCGGTAGGTTCAATGATTTCCGGTTCTTTTTTACTTCTCGCCATTTCCTACCTCCTTTTTGTCCGTCTTTTCAATTCTTTCCATAAACGTATCTCGTTTATTGAAGTTTGCATATTTTGCAAGAAATTCCTTTCTGCCCTCTACCTTATCACCCATAAGCGTGGTGATCATGCGTTCTGCTTTTGCCGCGTCTTCTACCGTGACTTGGATAAGGTTTCTGGTCGCGGGATTCATCGTCGTTTCCCAAAGCTGATCGGAGCTCATTTCACCAAGACCTTTATAACGTTGCAGCTGATAGCCTTTACCGATTTTTTCGATTTTCTCGTTGAGCTCCTTATCATCGTAAGCGTATTCTACCTTGTCCCCTTTATAGACCTTATAAAGCGGCGGCATACCGATATACACGTGTCCTGCATTGACAAGCGGACGCATATAACGGAAGAAGAAGGTAAGCAAAATACAGCGAATGTGCATACCGTCCTGATCGGCATCGGAAAGGATAATAACTTTATGATAGTTGATTTTATCTTCCTTGAAATCGGGGTCGATACCTGCACCGATTGCACTAATCATAGTGCGGATTTCCTCGTTTTCAAGAATTTGGCTAAGCTTCTTCTTTTCAACGTTCAGCGGCTTACCTCTTAAAGGTAAAATCGACTGGAAGCGTCTGTCACGACCCTGTTTTGCCGTACCGCCTGCCGAATCACCCTCTACGATAAACATTTCGTTGAGCTCCGGCTTTTTCCCCGAACAAGCCGCCAACTTACCAACGAGCGTCAAACCGTCGATACTGTTCTTTGCGCGCGCATTGTCCTTTGCCGTCTTTGCCGCAATACGGGATTTCGCAGCGCCTTGCGCCTTTTTGATGATTTCTTCCATGGTCTTTTTATAACCACGGACGTTTTGCAGGGCGTTCAAGCCCTCAATTACGGTCGCTTCTACGGGAGGACGGGCTTCGGTATTACCAAGCTTCGTCTTGGTTTGACCTTCGAACTGCACGTTCGCCATCTTGATAGACAGTACCGCCGTCATGCCCTCACGGAAGTCTTCGCCTTGGAAATTCTGGTCTTTATCTTTCAAGAAGCCGTTGTTTCTTGCGTATTCGTTCAAAACACGCGCAAGCCCCGATTTGAAGCCGATTTCATGATAACCGCCCTCGGGAGTAGGAATATTATTAACGAAAGAAACCAAGCCCTCCGTACGGTAATCGTCGGTATGCTGAATGGCAAACTCGACCTGAATATCGTTTTTAACCGCCTTATAATAAATAGGCTGCGCGTACAGCTTTCTCTTTCCCTCGTTGAGGTTTTTAACGTAGTCGGAAATACCGCCGTCATATTTGAATACGGCGCGATAGGGCTCGCTTTCCAATGCAAGCTCGTCCACTTCCCCAAACAAGGATTGCTGTCCGTTATCTGCAAAATCAAACAAGGTAGGCTCTGCATTTTCTTCTGCCACTGCTTCCGCATCTTCACCTTCTTCGGTGTTCTCCTCAGTGTCGTCACCGAAAAGCATACGGCTGCGTCTTGCTTCCGCCATCGTGATACGCTCGTCCATGATTGTGATTTCAACACCGCGATTCAAAAAGGCGAGCTGATTCAATCTTTCTTCTACGGTATCTAAATCGAATTCTGTTTCCGAAAATACCGTCGCATCGGGCTTGAAGCGAACGTACGTACCCTTTCTGTTGGTGCTGATGCCCGTATCCTCCAAAGGACCGTCGGGAAGCCCCGATTCCACTTTCTTCTTACGCGCGTTATATTTAGAATGGAAGCTCATTTTGTAGACGCGTTTGTTTCTACAAACCTCTACCGTCAACCATTCGGACAAAGCGTTGGTAACCGAAGCGCCTACGCCGTGTAAACCGCCCGAATATTCATAGTTCCCTTGACCGAATTTACCGCCTGCATGCAGCTTCGTAAATACAAGCTGAACACCCGAAACCTTTTCTTTCGGGTGTATATCAGTGGGGATACCTCTACCGTTATCTTCAACGGAAGCACTGCCGTCTGCGTGCAAAGTTACTTTCACGCGGTTTGCATGTCCGTTTGCCGCTTCGTCGATTGCGTTATCAACGATTTCCCAAAGAATGTGATGAAGACCTTTGATGCCCGTCGACCCGATATACATACCGGGACGCATACGAACGGCGTCTAAGCCCTCCAAGACTTCGAGATTTTTGGCGCTGTATTCGTTGTTCTGTGTCAAATCTTTTTTTCCTGCCATGTTTCCCTCAATCGTTTGTAGCTTGGCGTATTTACCCAAAAATTACGCCAAAATATGCCATTTTATGCCCATTATAACATTTTTTTTTCGATTTTTCAAATGTTTTGAACGATTTTTTTATTACTTATCCACAATTCTTTTTAAAATTTGTAAAATTTCTGAAAAACTGTCAACTTCATAATTAGGAGCAATCCCCTCTTTCCGTGCTTGACCGCGCGGATTGAACCAAATAGAAAGTATCCCCGCGTCGTTGGCGGCTTTGATATCCGCACTCAGGCTGTCGCCAATCCAAACCGCTTTTTCGGGGGAGAATCCCTCGATATGCGAAATTACGTAATCAGTATACCCCTTTGCAGGCTTATCAAATCCTATCTTTTCAGAGATAAAAATATCTTCGACCTCTGCCTGCAAATTCAGAATCTTAAACCTCGATTCCTGCACAAACGCAGTACCGTTCGTAACGACATAGACCTTGCCAAGCTTTTTAAGCTCGTCCAAAAATTCCTTTGCACCAGGTAAATACCTCGGCATTGTAGATAAATACCGAACGTAAACTTTGTTCATACTTTCGCCCGATACTTCCGTAATTCCAAGTGCCGCTAAATAGCGAGAAAAGCGATCGTTCATAAGCTCTGAACGGGTGATTTCTCTACGTTCGAGCATTTCCCAAAGTGCTGTATTTACTTTTCTATATACTGTCAAATACTCTTCTTTCCAAGCTAACCCTACTTCCTTAAAAGAAGCGCGTAAGCCCTCCTCTGATACACCGTGAAAATCCAAAAGCGTATCGTCTGCATCCACTAAAAATACGTATGGCATTTTTTCTCTCCTTATTCAATAACCGCGAGCTCGTTTAAGGCTCTCGTATACGCGATGTACCTTTCGCTATTCGTCATTCCTTCGGCGGCAACAACGACGGAAGTGAATTCTAAGCCCTTACTTTCGTATACCGTCATAATATTGATTTTACTGCGTGAAATTTTACCCTTCACTGAAATATCGTTATAGGATTTACGTAAAAATTCCGCTTTCTTTTCCTCGGAACAAATCAAGGCTTTCAAGCCCTTCTTATCCTTGAAAAATCCGCTGATTCCGCGCGCTTGAAGTTTTACGACCTTCGGTCCGTCGTAACCAATGGATTCCATATCCAAATGCAAAGCTTTTGAAACGAACTCAACGATTTGGTTGGTGTTTCGGTAATTCTGATTTAAGCCGTAAATTGCAAACGTCGGAAAGGCTGTTTCCCAATCCCGAATCCCACGCCAAGGGGTTACGTTTTGCGCGACGTCGCCAAAGACGTTAAACGAGGCTTTGGGATTGATTTTGCGCAAAAGCTCGTACTCGCAGGCGGAAATATCCTGCCCTTCGTCCACGAAAATATAGTTATACACAGGAGAAAGACGTTCGCAAATCCCTGCGCAAACCACACAGAGCGCATAGGCGTCCGAAGCATACATTTTCTTGGATTGCATGCCGTAATTAAGCTTGTATTTCTTAACCGTTTCTCGATAGAAATAACGGATAACGTCCACGAGGTTCTCCCCTTCCCCAAGCTCGGCAAAGGTCTTTTCCCCTCGAAGATAGCGATAAAATTCCGCAAAGCCTGTGTTGGATTCTCCAATAATATCGACGCGTTCCTTTACCCGCGCGATTTCTTCTAAAATCTCTTTTCTTCTCGCGATACGGTCGGCGTATAAATACACGTCTACACTGCCGATTTTTTGTTTAAAGCGTGCAAGATCACTGATTTCCTTATCGATTGCAACGCGCAATTCCTCCAACGACGAATGCGCTTCCGCAACGATTCGATCGGTATTGCGTACAGAAAACGCTGCACTCTTATAAAAGGACATAAGCTGGCGATAAAAATAGTCGGGCGATTTCGCGCGCTCGCTTTTTAAAGTGCCGTTCATGAAATCTTCAACGTCCAAAATACAGTTCATGAGCTCACGGAAAGGCTTCGTATAATACAAGCCGCCCTCTTTGCGCTCCTTGATTTCCCCTAAAACTGTACGGCGAATGCGCATAGAGGCGTTTTTAATCCCCTCATACGCCTGAATTTGAATGCGGCAAGCTTCGATAATCGTATCGATAAAATCCTTGCACTCTTGCCCTGTAAATAATCCGTAAAGACTGTCGAATACCTTGGCTTGCTTCTTTCGAACGTCCGCAACGAACTGCGGGGAATATACGTAAGCAAGATATTCCTCGTTCTCCTTTTGCGTGGGGTCGATTTTGTCCGCTAAATCGATTTTTTCATTCTTTAAAACCTGCAAGAAATATTCATACGCCGTCGTTGTTTTAACGCGTTCCAATTCAAGAATTTCCGCAAGCTCGTCGATGAACGAGTTAAAGGAATTGCTGGGCGTGATAATCAAAACGTCGCGCGGCTTGATATTTTCATTATTATACATAAGATAGCTTAAACGGTGGAGTAAGACCATCGTTTTGCCGCTACCTGCACAGCCTTGTAAGATGAAATCCCCTTTTTCGGGTCGGGTAATGATTTCATACTGCTTTTCTTGAATCGTTTCGATAATATCCCGAACGGAAGCTTCCTCCTTGCGGCTTTTGATAATCTCCCGAAGATAGGGATCGAGTACGTTTTCCTCGTCGCGGTCTGCTATTTCTTCTGCCGTTAAATAGTCTTTCAAGGACAAATATTCGTTTTTAAAATCCAAAACCTTTCCGCTTTTCGTGCGAATCGCACGCCGCAAAACCGTCTTATACTCGTATTCGTTAAATTTAAAAGAAGAACAGCTCTTTTGATAATACCGCCGCGCAACGGGAGTACGCCAATCGAGAATTTCCAACCGAATATCGCCTTTTTTGCCGATATAATAGCTGTTATAGCCTTCCTTGTTATCCACAAGATCCATACGCGCAAAATACGGCTCGTCAAAAAACGGGCGGTAGGTTTCCATCTTCTCTTTTTCATGCTCGATTTCTGCAAGCAGATTTTTAATTGTGCGGTACGCCTCCGCCGAGCCGTTTTCCTCACGCTCTAATCTATCGATTTCGTTTTTGGCTACCTTGATTGCGTTTTTGTGCGGACGGATACGGGCGATACGCAACATTCGCATCACCGCAGCCATATGCTCGTCCTCGTAATTCTTCTGACAGTCCTCGTCAAGCAACGACAAAAACCAGTCGTGATCCCCCATCTTTTTCGGGTCGAGAATCGCAATCAATTGTTCGTAATCGTTTTTTTCCGACATCGCCGTTCTCCTACATACATTCTTTATAATAACATATTCAAACGAAAAATGGAACACTTTTTTGAAAAATTTTCCGTAAAAAATTTTTCGCGGTTATTCGACAAAATAAAAAAACGGCCGCGTATCGGCTGATACGCGGTCAATGTACTTATAAAACAACCGTTTGAAATAATAAGAATACAAGCGGAACGGTAAGAATTGAAATCACGTGGGACATGAACGCCATACCAGCCGCTTCCGAAACGTCTTTACCATACGCGGCAGGTAAAACCACCGCGTTCATACCTGTGGGCATTGCCGTAAAACACATGCCGCAAATTAGTGCCGTTTGCGTAAAAAAGCTGTTTTGCGGTATAAACGAAAACACCAAGATATATACCAACGGAAAAACGAGCATTTTCACGGCTACAAGCACGTATACACGCCACTTTTTCAAAAACTGTGGAATATTGATTTTTGCGATAATCATACCCGTCAACAGCATTGCAATAGGTGACATACAATCCGCTGCAACGCCGATTGCCGTATTCAAAAACGCAGGAATTTTTATCCCGATAAGCCCTATCGCAATCCCAATTAGCATACTGACGAACATGGGGTTTATAAAGGGTTTTAGAGTGTTTTTTAGCCCTTTTTCTTGCTTATCGTCGCCCAATAAAAGCACGGGAACGCCCCAAAGATAAAGCAGAAAGGTAAACGGCAGCGTAAATATCGTATACTCGAAAAATATATTCGGGAATACTGCCAACATAATCGCATTGCCCATATACCCGAAGTTGGAAAACGCCAAGGCATACGTAGCGATATTTTGAGAAGTCTTTTCCTTGAACAGCGAACGCACGGTCCATACAGATATGGGAATCAAAATGAGTGCAAGCCCAAGCCCTAACACGAACAGCCGCCAAGCGGACGACAACGCTTCAACCGTGCATTGATTGATGAACGTAACGAGCACGAGCGCTGGTACGAAAAGATATTTTTCAAGCTTCGAAAGCGCAGAATCGGTGTTTTCGGGAACAAATTTCCATTTGCATAAGATAAAACCGACCAACATAAAAATCAGCAAAACCGCCGTCTGATTTAAAATCGGTAGAAACATTTTCCGTCTTCTCCTCTACGGCGTTACATTTTATCGGGAATCCCGATGCCAAGCAATGCAAATGCATTTTTCAGAGCCTGCAAGGTCGCCCCTGTGAGTGCCAAACGGAAATTCTTTGTCTTTTCGTCTTCCGCAGCAAGAATTTTACAATCAAAATAGAATTTATTGAACTTTTGAGAAACGTCCACTGCAAAACGCGCAATCATAGACGGCTCGTACTTCTCTGCCGCCCCTTTCACCGTTTCAGGGAAGGTCGCAAGCGCTTTTACAAGCTCAATCTCCTGTGCGGAAAGACTGGGAATTTCAAAGCTTTCAGGCATTCCGCCTTTTTGCAACACCGACGCGGCTCTTGCGCAGGTATACTGCACGTATACGCTCGTTTCGCCGTCAAAGGTCAAGACCTTATCGTAGGAAAAGACAATGTCTTTGATTTTGTTGTTATAGAGCGCACCGAAAATAACCGCACCAACACCGACCTTTTTCGCTACGTCCATTTTGTTTTCCAAATCGGGGTTCTTTTCGTCGATAATCGTATACGCCTTTTCAATACACTTGTTGATAACGTCTTCCAAGAATACGACGTTGCCCTTTCTCGTAGACATCGTGCCCTCTTCCAAGGAAACCATACCGTAAGCTACGTGAACAAGGTCTTTCGCCCAGTCCTTACCCATCATTTCAAGTACCTTAAAGAACTGCTTGAAATGCAAATTCTGCTGATAGGCAACAACGTACAGACATTTATAGAAATCGTAGGTGTTTTTGCGATAGGTTGCAGCCGCCATATCGCGCGTTGCGTATAACGAGCTACCGTCCGATTTCAAAATAATACAAGGCGACATGCCGTATTCTTCGAGATCTACGACCTGTGCACCGCGGCTCTCAATCAAAAGACCCTTTTCTCTAAGCTCGTCCACGATCGGCTGCATTTTATCTGAATAAAAGCTCTCGCCTGCGTAGGAATCAAAACGGATATCGAGCATATCGTAAATCTTCTGCACGTCTTTCAAGGTCAAATCCTTGAACCAATGGAAAAGCGCAAGACATTCCTCGTCGCCCTGCTCGATTTTCTTAAAGTATGCACGTGCTTCGTCCTCGTATTCGGGATGCTCTTCCGCTTCACGGTGGAATTTTACATACAGCTCGTTCAAAGCGCGGATACCGCCCTGCTCGATAACGTCCTTATCCCCCCAACGCTTGTAGGCAGAAATAAGCTTCCCGAACTGCGTACCGTAATCCCCTAAATGGTTAATTCCGACCGCTTTATAGCCAAGATAATTAAAGATACGGTAAAGCGCGCCGCCAAGCACCGTCGTGGATAAATGCCCGATATGGAAAGGCTTTGCGATATTGATTGAGGAATAATCGATACAAATCGTTTTTCCGTTCCCCTCGTTCGATGCCCCGAATTTATCCTTTTCCAAAAGGATTTTATCCAGCGTAGCGCGGACGAATCCGTCTTTGTTGATTTTAAAATTCAAATAACCGTTGACTGCGGAAACCTCGCTGATGACCTCGTCGGTTGCGATTTCGCCTTTTAACTGTTCCGCAATCATAACGGGGCTCTTTCTCAAAAGCTTGGCAAATTTAAAGCAGGGCAATGCATAATCCCCCATTTCCAGATTCGGGGGAAGTGCGATAAGCTCGTACAATTCCTCTTTCGAGACGCCCTCCACGTTGATTTTTTCCGCGATATATTTCTTATAATCCATAAAAACACCTATAATTTGCGTTTCTTAAAATTTTTTCTTAGAATATATTAACATATTTTTTTAATTTGGGCAACTTTAATTTGCCAAAATTTTAATTTTGTATTATAATATATGGGAAAAAATTCGGAATTTCCGATTTAAAGGACGTTGAATCAATATGAAACTCGGTGTTGTAGGTCTCCCCAACGTGGGAAAATCCACTCTCTTTAACGCAATTACGCACGCAGGCGCAGAATGCGCCAACTATCCTTTCTGTACCATCGAACCGAACGTCGGCGTAGTCGCCGTTCCCGATGAACGCTTGGACAAGCTTGCGGCGCTTTATACCAGCAAAAAGGTAACCCCTGCCGTAATCGAATTCGTCGATATCGCAGGGCTCGTAAAAGGCGCTTCTAAGGGCGAGGGCTTGGGCAATAAGTTCCTTTCCCATATCCGTGAAGTCGACGCAATCGTACACGTTGTACGCTGCTTTGAGGACGCAAATATCACCCATGTCGATAATAAAATCGATCCCGTTGACGATATCGAAACAATCAACCTCGAACTCGTTATGTCGGACATGGAAGCGGTACAAAACCGCATGAATAAGGTCAAGGTACAGGCCCGCGGCGGCGCGGATAAAAAGGCGGCGGAGGAATACGCTTTCCTTGAACGCCTCTATGCGCACCTTGAAAGCGAAAAGCCTGCAAGAACTTTCGCGTTTGCGGACGGCGAGGACGAGTTTATGAAAAACTGCTTCCTCTTGACGATTAAGCCCGTCATTTACGCGGCAAATATAAAGGAAGACGATATGGGCAAAGACGAGGATTCTCTCCCCTACGTTGTCAAGGTCAAGGAATGGGCAGCAAAAGAAGGCTCGGAAGTGCTTGTCATCTGCGCAAAAACGGAAGAAGAGCTTTCTCAGATGGACCCTGATGATAAGGCGGTGTTCATGGAAGAATTCGGGCTCGGGGAAAGCGGTCTCGACCGTCTTATTAAAAAATCGTATGCCCTGCTCGGTTTGATTTCTTATCTCACGGCAGGCGAGAAAGAAACGCGTGCTTGGACGATTGTAAAAGGCACGAAAGCCCCGCAGGCGGCAGGTAAAATCCATACCGACTTTGAAAAAGGCTTTATTCGTGCGGACGTTGTGAACTGGGAAATCCTTGTAACGCTGGGCTCGATTGCCGCGGCAAAAGCGGAAGGTAAAGTCCGTTCCGAAGGCAAGGAATATATCATGCAGGACGGCGACGTCGTAGAATATTACTTCAACGTTTCCAAAAGCAATAAGTAAAAGCTTGGGCAGGAGTTAAACGCTCCTGCCCTATTTACTATTAAAATGAAGTTTCTTTTTCTATTCAAAAAGTTAGCTTTTATAAAATCCCCTGCGAGATTAAATACTCTTCTACTATTTTTGCGGCAAGCGCAACCATTTCACCGCAAGAGCGCTTATGATAATACTGCTCTGTCCGTGCTTCGGCTGTGCCGCCTATCTCTACGGCAACCTTCATACCGCTAAGTAGCTCCGCACAAATTAAGCTGCCCGTTTCCGCCTTGAATTTCGCGCAAAGCTCTTGCACGATTGCGTAGGTGGCTTTTTTATTTTCAGGGGTATTTTCTGATTTTGCGCAGGTCATACCAATCACCGCAGCCATACCGCTGACCGCGCCGCAGGTCATACGCAAACGACCTACGCCACCGCCAAACGGCAGCATAATTTTAGATATCGTGGCTTCATCAAGCCCCATAACGTCTGAAAACGCAAGCGCAACCGCCTGCGAACACGCATAACCTTGTAAGAAATATTCTTTTGCCCTTTCTGCCCTTGACATTTTTTGTTACTCCTGTTATAATATTGGTATATATGGAAAAAATCTTTTACACAGACAAGCATGCGTTTCCCTCTTCGAGCGAGGCTCTGCAAACGGTTTTTTCGCGGTATTTCGGGATTGAAAATGCAGAAATCCAACGCACGAAAAACGGGAAGCCTTATCTTTTAGATAAATACGGCTTATTCTTTTCCGTTTCACATACGAAAACCCTGCTGTTTATCGGGGTATCGGACGCGGAAATCGGGATCGACGCCGAAGCCCTTTCTCGGGAAACGGATTATTTAACCGTTTTAAAGAAATTCCCCTTAGAAGAACAAGCGGAAATCCAGTCAAAAACGGATTTTTTACGGCATTGGACTGCAAAAGAAGCCGCTGTTAAATACTTGGGCGGAACGCTTGCAAAGGATTTAAAAGCACTTTCGTTTATCCGCGGCAAGCTTCGCTATTGCAACAAAGCGTTGCCCGATATTTGCGAAAAAGAGCTCGAAAACACCCTACTTTCCGTCTGTGCAAAACGGAATTTTTCGAACGCCGAAATCATTCGGTTTTGATATTATAACATAATTTTTCAAAAAATTCAAGAGAAATTCATTATATATACATAGGAGAAAAAAGAATATGATTGGTGCAGTTATCGCTATGCAAAGCGAAGCGGATATTTTATTAGACCAAATGAAAATCAGCCGTTCGCTGACGGTTAGCGGAAAACGTTTTTACGTAGGAAAAGCCTTTGGCAAGGATATTGCGGTTTGTGTATGCGGAGTCGGGAAAGTCAACGCAGCCCTCGGCGCACAGCTACTTGTAAGCAAATTCAGCGCAGAAAAGCTCATCAACTTCGGCGTTGCTGGCGGTTTAAATACTTCGACCGAGCTTTGCAAGGTCTATCAAATTTCCGCTGCGGTGCAGTTTGATTTTGACCTCGTACAGCTCAACGGCACAAAAATCGGAACCTTGAACGAGTATGAGGAAAATTATCTCATGCTGAATTTACTCCCCCTGCCCTTTGAAAAACGTAAGCTTGGCACGGCAGACCGTTTCAACGATTCCCCCGAGGATTACAAGCTGTTGACAACAGAGCTTGGCGCAGATATTCGGGATATGGAAGGCGGTGCAATCGTACAAGCGGCGTTTGCGGCAACCTTGCCCGTGTATTCCTTTAAGGCAATTTCCGACGTTGCAGGCAGCGGCAGCACTACCGAACAGTATTTGGTGAATAAGGACAAGGCCTTAGCCAATCTGAAAGCGGTTTTGCCGAATATTTTTGAAGTACTCTAAGGAGAAAATATGGTCAATTTAGGGGATTGGAATGAAAAATTAGCGCCCCTTTTTGCAGATGAGCGCTATATAAAAATTCGAAAATTTTTGATTGAGGAATACCGAAATTACGTTGTATATCCCGATATGTACGATCTTTATAACTGTTTTCGGTATACTCCGTTTCAGGATTTGAAGGTTGTATTACTGGGGCAAGACCCCTATCACAACGTCGGTCAGGCGCACGGCTTGTGCTTTTCGGTGCAAGAGGGCATTCAAAAACCGCCCTCGCTTGAAAATATCTTCAAGGAATTGAAAGCGGATATCGGCTGCGAGCTGCCGAAAAACGGAACGCTTACAAAATGGGCGAAAGAGGGTGTATTGCTTATGAATACTTCCCTTTCCGTTCGGGAACATCAAGCAAATTCGCATTCTAAATGCGGTTGGGCTTGGTTTACGGACAGCGTTATCAAGCTGATTTCCGAGCAAAAGGAACACGTTGTATTCATTCTTTGGGGCGGCAATGCGCGGAGTAAAAAGCCATTGATTGATACGTCCAAGCATTTGATTCTTGAATGCGCACACCCTTCTCCCCTTTCTGCTTATAACGGATTTTTCGGCTGTAAGCATTTCTCGAAAACCAACGAATACCTTGAAAAACACGGCTTATCCCCCATCGATTGGGATTTGACGAAATAAAACCATATACTTAATAAAACTATTATCCCCGAAAGGTACAGCCTTTCGGGGATAACTTTATTTGCGTTTTTTAAGTAATAGCATAGCGCCCAGTAGCGTAATCGGCGTAGCAGCTAAAAGCCCGACCGAAGAATAACAGCCAAAACATGAAACTGGCTTTTTTGCATCTGCTGAACTGGAAAGCGTGAATTCCAGCTCGCCTTCGGGCAAGCCGTTCAACGACATGGCATAGCCCGTTTCCGTTTTCGTAAAACCATTTTTATCATCGATTATAAAATACGGCGTATTGATTTCAATATCCAACTTCCCAAATTTGCTCCACGTCTTTGCTGGAGATAACAAATAAGTATATCCGTATACCGACGGCTCCCACTTCACATCAATGGAAGGATATATCGGCGCGGTAACTGTATTGACAATCGTTGATTTTGCAGGAATTTCAATCTCGTACTGATACCAACGCATAAACGAGCGCTCTATTCTCAGCAGCCCATAGTCTT
>JAFUMY010000071.1 GCA_017482415.1 Clostridia bacterium | reverse complement strand
TAGAGCGCCAGCCTGTCACGCTGGAGGTCGACGGTTCGAGCCCGTTCTGGGTCGCCATAAACGCCTTGGTAGCTCAGTTGGTAGAGCAGCAGACTGAAAATCTGCCTGTCGGTGGTTCGATTCCGCCCCAAGGCACCACATGCCGGTGTAGCTCAATTGGCAGAGCAGCTGATTTGTAATCAGCAGGTTGTGGGTTCGAGTCCAATCACCGGCTCCACCCCAAAACAGGGCTACATCTAATATATGGGCAGATTCCAGAGCGGCCAAATGGATCAGACTGTAAATCTGACGTCTTCGACTTCGGTGGTTCGAATCCACCTCTGCCCACCACAAAACAGCACCTCGTTTGAGGTGCTGTTTTGTGGTATGTAGGTAGTCGCTCGAACCACCGCTACGGTGGGGCGGGCAAGCGTAGCCCAGCGTATTACAAAAATAAAAGCGCACTTGTTTTAGGCGAAGCGACGCCTTGGTAGCTTGTTCACCAATACCACCTCTTCCCACGAAGAGAAACCTAAATCGAACCACTTTGTGGCGGTTGGGTTTCTCTTTTTTTACGCGCGAATACAAAATCGTTTTAAATGCATTCCTTTAGGTTAAGAAAACGCTTTTTATTATGCTTTGAATAAATCCTGCCTTTATGAAATTAAGATAAAAACGGCGTTTTATGGCGCGAAACCGCCGTATCTATTTAAGTCTTATAAAGTTAAACATTTTTCAGGGGTAATGGAATTTGGTAGTGATAAGTTACTGGCAACGTAGTCGATATCTTTTAAGGAACAAAGATGATAGGATGAGGACTTCCCAATCTTTGTGTTATCGCAAAGAAAGACTTTCGTTTTGGCGTTTTTAATCATGGTGCGGCGAAGGAAGATTTCATCCTCGAAGCAATCGTAAATTTCGCCGTCGTTATCCATGGCTTGCGCGGAGAAAAAAGCAATATCCGCGTGAAAATTACAAATCATATCCTCTGCATACCGCCCGACCAAAACGGAGGGGTTTTCCGATGAAACTTGACCGCCTGTGGAATAGGCAAGAATTTTATTTTTAGACAGCAGGGATAGAGTATCAATGCCGTTTGTAATCACACGTATGTTTTCAAATTCCTTCAAATATTCCGCAATATAAAAGGCGGAAGTGGAGCCGTCTAAAAAAATAATATCCCCATTTTTAATGAGTTTAATCGCAGACAATGCGATTTTTTTCTTTTCAAAGCTGTTTTGGTGGATGCGAAAGGTGAAGCTCGGAGAAAAGTTGTTGTCGCTGTTGATTTTAACGCCGCCGTGTGTTCTTGTAACTAAGCCTTTTTGTTGTAATATTTCCAAGCTGCGGCGAATGGTAGACCTGCTGACGCACAAAACGGCGGATAATTCTTCCACGGAAGCGTATTGTTGCGTTTCTAAAATTTCTAAAATTTTCTTTTCTTGTGATATTTTCATAAAAATTGCTCACTTTGATTAAAATAATCATTATTTTATGCGCATTTTATTATTTTAATAAGCAAAACAACTTGATTATTATTTTATTTTGCTTATTTTAGTATTTTTAGTATAATAAAAATAAAATAAAAAGTCAAGTAAAATATAGGAGTAAAAAATGTTTGACGTGAGTATAATTGGCGGCGGTGTCGTCGGTGGGCTTATTTTGCGCGAGTTGACAAAATACAAGTTAAATGTTTGTCTTGTGGAAAAAGCAGGTGATGTGGCGATGGGTGCAAGCAAAGCAAATAGCGGCATTGTTCACGCAGGTTTTGACGCACCTGTGGGAAGTTTAAAGGCAAAATTTAACGTCGCAGGCAATAAAATGATGGAAAGCGTTTGCGCGGATTTAGGGGTTAAATTTCACCGTAACGGTTCTTTGGTTGTGGCTTTTTCGGAAGAAGACTTCAAAACGATAAATGATTTGAAGGCGCGCGGTGAGGTAAACGGTGTAGAAGGATTGGAAATCATCGACCAGCCTCGTCTTCGTGAAATAGAAAAGAATATTTCTGATGAAGCGTTCGCGGCGTTATATGCGCCCACGGGCGGTATTGTATGCCCTTATGAACTCACGATTGCGGCGATTGGTAACGCAATGGATAACGGCGCGAAATTGTTTACCGATTTTGAAGTGGTTGATATTGAAAAACACGAAAGCGGATATATTGTAACGTCGAAAGACGGACAGGAAATCGCGTCTAAAATCGTTATAAACTGTGCAGGTTTACATAGCGGTGAAATTGCAAAAATGATAGGGGATTCTGATATTAAAATCGGTGCGAGAAAGGGTGAATACATATTATTGGATAGAGAAAGTGGGGATTTTGTTCAGCATACTTTATTCTTTACGCCGACAAAGCTTGGTAAGGGGATTCTTGTAACGCAGACGGTGGATAACAATATTTTGCTGGGGCCTACGGCAGAAGAAAGGAATGACAGCACGGAAACGAGTGCAAACGGCTTGGCGTTTGTCATAGAAAAAGCGAAAAAGATGTGTAAAAATCTTCCGTTGTTTAATACAATAACGTCGTTTGCAGGCGTGCGTGCATATTCAGATAAACATGACTTTATCATAGAAGAAAGCAAGAAAGCAAAAGGCTTTATCCATTGTGCAGGTATTGAATCTCCTGGACTTACGGCTTCGCCTGCGATTGCGAAATACGTCGTAGAAACGTTAGTTGGCGGTATGTTGCCTCTTGAAGAGAATGAAGAATTTAACGGCATTAGAAAACCCGATTACTTTTTCAAACACCTTTCCATGGAAGAAAAGAACGAAATTATTAAAAAAGACCCGTCTTATGGAAAAATCGTTTGTCGTTGCGAACAGGTAACGGAAGGGGAAATTTTGCGTGCGATTCATGAAAATCCCCCTGCAAAGGATATCGACGGCGTAAAGCGTAGAACGCGTTCGGGTATGGGCAGATGCCAAGGCGGTTTTTGTCAGCCTTACGTAGCGGAATTGATAGCAAAAGAGAGGGGTATGTCCTTGACGAACGTAACGAAAAACGGAAAAGGCTCTAACCTTTTGACGGGGGTGACGAAATGAAAAATACATATGATATTGTAATTATCGGCGGCGGTCCTGCGGGGTTGGCCGCGGCAATTTCAGCCTACGACAATGGTGCAAAAGACGTTCTTATTTTGGAACGTGAGGAGAAAACAGGCGGCATTCTTAATCAGTGTATCCATAACGGTTTCGGGTTGACGAGGTTTAAGGAAAGCCTTTCGGGGCCTGAATACGCGGCTCGGTTCGTGCAGGGTGTCCGTGAACGCAAGATTGAAGTCTTGACGGAAACAACCGTTCTTTCTTTGACGAAGGATAAGAGGATTACCGCAATCAATACAAAAGACGGGATTTTCACTTTGCAAGCAAAATCGGTGATTTTGGCGATGGGTTGCAGAGAGCGCAGCCGTGGCGCTTTGAACGTAGCAGGTACGCGTCCAGCAGGGATTTATTCGGCAGGTACGGCGCAAAAATACGTCAATATCAAAGGCTATATGCCTGGGAAACGAGTGGTCATTTTGGGTTCAGGCGACATCGGCTTGATTATGGCGCGCCGAATGACGTTAGAGGGCGCAAAAGTGCTTGCCGTGTGTGAGATTATGCCCTATTCTAGCGGGTTAAAACGTAATATCGCGCAATGCTTGGACGATTTTGATATTCCGCTTTACCTCAATCATACGATTACGAAAATCGAGGGGGATAAGCGTGTAACGGGCGTGGTTGTTTCCAAAGTAGATGAAAATAAAAGGCCGATTGCAGGTACGGAAATGCACTTCGACTGCGATACCGTGTTATTCTCGGTCGGTTTGATTCCCGAAAACGAACTCACGAAAGAAGCAGGGATAGAATTATCCCCTAGAACGCGCGGCGCAATTGTCAGCCAAACGAGAGAAACAAGCAAAGAAGGTATCTTCGCTTGCGGTAACGTTTTGCAGGTTCACGACCTCGTGGATTTTGTGTCCGAAGAAGCGGAGATGGCAGGCAGGTATGCGGCGAAATATGTTTTAGAAGGGAAAACTGAACACGATTACGTGGAAGTTTTGAATGGCAAAAACGTTTCTTATGTCTGTCCGCAAAAGGTGGATAAGAACTTGGACGAACACGTAAAATTGTTTTTCCGTGTAACGAACACCTTTAAGAATTGTATAATTACGGCAAAATGCGGTGACAAGATTTTGGCGCAAAAGAAGAAACAAATTGCCGTTCCTGGAGAAATGGAAACGCTGATGCTCGTGAAAAATAAATTGAGCGAAATCGACGGGAATATCGAGGTTTCGTTGGAGGTGCAGGAATGAAAAGAACGTTGACTTGTATCGAATGTCCTATCGGTTGTGAAATCGAAGTAGAGTTAGAGGACGGGAAAGTGGTTTCTTTGACGGGAAATAGCTGTCCTCGCGGTAAAATTTACGCCGAAGCAGAAGTGGTATGTCCCAAACGTGTTGTAACGTCTACTGTTCGAGCGGAAAATGGGGAAATGATTCCCGTAAAGACGGATAAACCCGTAAGAAAAGACGCTATTTTTGAAGTGATGCAAAAGATAAATCAAACGACTTGCAAGATGCCTGTGGCGCTTGGCGATATTCTTGTGGAGAATATTTGCGACGACGCGAATTTGATTGTAACGGGGAATTTTTAAGAGGTGATTATGAAAGATTATTACGGTAAGGACGCAACAAGATTAAAGGATAAAAAGCTGTTTTTATTCGATATGGACGGCACAATTTATCTTGGTGACAATTTGTTTGAAGGCGTGCCCGAATTGCTGCAAAAAATCGAAAACAAAGGGGGTAGGTACGTGTTCATCACGAATAATGCCTCTAAGTCGGTATCCGATTACGTGGCGAAATTGCACCGCCTTGGCTTAACGCAGGTAGGGGAAGAACACTTTTTCACTTCCGCGCAGGCGATGCTGATGCTGCTCAAAGAAAAGCACGCAAACGATTTGATTTATTTGCAAGGCACGAAATCGCTTGTAGATGAATATAAAGCAAACGGATTAAACATCGCAACGGAATATACGGATAAAGCAGGTGCAATCGTCGTGGCATTTGATACCGAATTAACGGGTGAAAAGATGTATAACACTTCCAAAATGCTGACCTTGCACGATTTACCTTATTATGCTACGAATCCTGATTGGGTATGTCCTGTGGAGTTTGGCTATATCCCCGATTGTGGCTCTATGTGTCAAAGCTACGAACGCGCGACGGGTAAAAAACCGATATTCATCGGCAAACCGCAACCGACGATGATTTTTGAGGTGATGAAGAAATTTAACGCAAAACCCGAAGAAACGGTGGTTATCGGTGATAGATGTTATACAGATATTGCGTCGGGCAATAACGCAGGTGTGGATACCGTTTGTGTGTTGAGTGGCGAAGTAACTTTGGCAGAAGTGAATGAAGCGCAAGGGGTGGAAAAACCTACCTTCTTATTAAATCACGTAAAAGAAATAAAACTGTAAGATTGGGTAAAGAATGGAAAGAATTTTAGAATATTTGAATGTAGAACAGCTTTGGCTGGGAATTGATTTACTTTTGGCGGCATTATTGGGCTTTTTTATTGGTTTGGAAAGAAAGTTTCGTGATAAAGAGGCTGGGATAAGAACGCATACAATCGTTGCATTTGGCGCGGCGCTCATGATGATTATTTCTAAATTCGCATTTGACGCAGAGGCGGATTCTGCCCGTGTAGCAGCGCAAATCGTTGCAGGCATTGGTTTTTTGGGTGCAGGCATCATCGTTTACAGAAAAAACGTAGTGCACGGCCTTACAACGGCGGCAGGCGTATGGGCAACCGCAGGTATCGGTATGGCTTGTGGTGGTGGTTTGTGGCTGATTGCTATTCTCGCAACGTTTATTTTGATTTTAATTCAATGGTGCTTGCATAGAAAAATTTTTCGCCATAAAAAAATGTATTCTATAAAAATTGTTTTTGTGCAAGACACCAACGAGCGAGAGCAGGTAAAGGAACTGTTTGATATCGATAGATACAATCGCCTTGTGGTAGAGCGTGAAGAGGAACAGCTGATTTATCAAGCGATTTTGGATACGGACATCGAGTATTCGTCTACACAACTGGACGAAATTATGAAATCGCATAAATTCATACGTTCCATTGAACGCTATGACGATAATTAAAGAGGTTTATTATGACGGAAATACAAAATAAAAAAGCGTTTATTTGCGATATGGACGGCGTGATTTATCACGGTAGTAAAATTTTGGACGGTGTACGTGAATTTGTAAATTGGCTGATAGAAAAGGATAAAAAGTTTATTTTTTTGACGAACAGCCCTGAACGCACGCCGCATGAATTGTCTATGAAATTAGAACGTATGGGTTTGAAAGTATCCGCTTCCCATTTTTACACGAGCGCGATGGCGACGGCAGAATTTTTAAGCACGCAAAAGCCCGGTTGCACCGCGTACGTTATCGGGGAAGCCGCATTGACAAAGGCGATGTACGATAAAAAAATTTATATGAACGATGTAAACCCCGATTACGTAGTGCTTGGCGAAACGAGAACGTACAATTTTGAAAAGCTTGAAAAAGCGATTGAACTCGTACGCGCAGGCGCGAAGCTCATCGGCGCGAATCCCGATACAGTAGGCGTAACGGAAAAGGGAATTATGCCTGCAACGGGCTCGCTGATTGCACCCATTGAAATTGCAACGGGCAAGAAAGCGTATTTTGTTGGTAAACCAAATCCTTTAATGCTTCGTCACGGTTTGAAAATGCTCGGTTGCCACAGCGCGGACGTTGCGTTTATCGGGGATAGAATGGATACGGATATCATCGCGGGGATTGAATCGAATATTGACACCGTATTGGTGTTAAGCGGTGTTACAAAGCAAGAGGATTTGTCAAAGTTCCCGTATCAACCCAAATACGTTTTAAACGGTGTTGGCGATATTTTGAATGAAAGGATATAAGGAACGAAAGGTCAAAACGGGAAAAAAGTATTTAATACGACAACGTTATTGATTGCGTTATGTTGGATTGTTTATACGTATTCTTATTTGGGAAAGTTGGGGTATAATGCAAATATTACGCAGATAGAAAATGCTTATTCGCTTTCTCATTCTACGGCGGGCATGGTAAGCACTTTTTCTTTTTTGCTTATGATATCGGGCAAATTATAAACGGCATATTTTGCAAGAAATATAACGTTCGGCTGGTTGTTTTCGACAGCTTGCTTATATCGGGCTTGATGAACCTATTGGTTGGCTTCTCAAATGACTTTGCATTTATAAAATATTTTTGGCTGATAAACGGCGCGGCATTGTCCGTGCTTTGGCCGTCACTTATTCGCTTGTTATCGGAAACGCTCCACAAAGAAAATATGGGACGGGCGGTGAAATCTATTTTACATAGCGTCTCCAACGATTCCTTCGGCAACGAAGGTGATGAGGGTTTTATTATGCGTGCAGAAGCGGCAAATTGTTCGTTAAAGACGGTAAGCTTGTTGGGAAAGGATTTTCCGGTTATTCCTATTTTGGTTCAGCATTCGAATACGATAACTTAACCGTAAAAACAGTATACGATATACAGTAACAAAAAACCGTCTACGCTTATTGGCGTAGACGGTTTTTGCTGTAAAATGCGCGTACCATGTACGAGATGAATGCGTTTCTATTCTTGTTGTCCGAGAGACTTGTTATGCGAAATGGAATTAAAAAAATACGAGGGAGTGCGGATGTCGAGGCGGGGTAAAGGATAAGGAAATATAGGGAGTATTTTTGATTTGGTTTAAATCTAAAACGATAGGCAGCCTTCAAGCTCCTTTCGCCTTTTTTGATTATAGCATGAAAAAGTGGAAAGTCAACAAGAAGAGTTGAATGAATTTTGAGTATAAAAAAACGCATAAATAAGTAGGGTGAATAAGATAGGTAGATAAAAAAACGATTGATTTTATTAAAAAATGAGTAGACAAATTAAGGATAATGTGTTATTATAAATTTGACATGGGGGATATTCTTTTTTCTTACGAAAACTTCGTTTAAAACGAAGTTTGGGGAATGGTGAACTCCGTGGGAAATAAAATCTGTTTGGTTACTTATGTGGATATTTAGAGATGTTGGCAATACAAAGCGTTTACCGATTTTTTATAAACGTTTTACGCTCGACAAAAAAATCAAAAAATGCGTTATCAATGTTTCCGCTTTGGGGATTTTCAACGTAAAGCTCAACGGTAAGGAGATAGAGGATTATTTCATGCCGGGGTGGACGAACTATCATAAGTACGTTCATCTTTGTACGTACGATTTGACGAAATTCCTCCAAAAAGACAACTTGATAGAAATTACGCTTGCGGACGGTTGGTATTCGGGTAGGCTTGGCTATACAAGGCAACCGAACGTATACGGGGAGGTAAACGCTCTTTTTGCAGAGCTTAATTTGTCCTATAAAGACGGCACAAAACAAAAAATCGTTACGGACGAGTCTTGGCGCGTGGGCGAATCGCAGATTGTTAGCTCGTCTATCTTGGACGGGGAGACGGTAGATTTCAGTGCCTCTTGCAGTAGGAATATAGAGAGCTTGCCTTGCGCGAAGCAATTTGATTGTAGTCTGCCTTTTGAGAAGTATAATTACGAGCCTGTTCGTAAAATTGAAGAATTAACGCCCACCGTTTTATATCAAACGGATGAGGTGATTCGGCTGGACTTTAAGCAAAACTTTGCAGGTTTTGTCACCTTTATGGCAAAAGGGGAGAAGGGGGCGGAAATTACCCTTCGGCATGCGGAGGTTTTGAACGAGGACGGTACGCTGTACTATGACAATTTGCGTTCGGTACAGGCTACGGATAAAATCATTCTTTCGGGCGGCAGGGACAAATTTGACCCGAAATTTACCTTCCACGGCTTCCGCTATGCGGAAATTACCGTCAAGGGCAACGTGAAAATTACCGATATCAAGGGCGCAGTGCTTTCGCAGAAGCTGCAATATTTTGGGAAGTTTGAATGCTCCGATTCGATTGTGAATCAAATCTATAAAAACGTGCGTTGGGGGCAGATAGGAAACTTTCTTTCGTTGCCGACGGACTGTCCGCAAAGGGACGAGCGTTTGGGCTGGACTGGCGACGCACAGGTTTTCTGTAATTCGGCAATGTTCAATGCCGACTGCAAACGCTTTTTTGAAAATTATTTAAAGCTTATTCGGACGGATATTTTGCCCGACGGTAAAATTCCATCGCTCGTGCCCTTCTTTGTGCCTCTTTGCGTAACAACGGCAGGGGTTCCCGGTTGGGCGGACGCAATCTGCGTGATTCCTTACGTGCATTATTTGCATTATCGCGATGTAAACGTCATCAAGGACAATTTGCCGTATGCGGTTAAGCACCTGGAATATTATTTAAGCCGTTGCGAAGGATATTTGATGAAGCTTGAAAATCCCTTTGGCGATTGGCTTTCCGTTGAAAAAGCGGAGGACAAAGAGGTGATTAGTCAATGTTTCCTCGGGCTTTCCGCGTCATTGATTTCGAAGATGTTTTTGATTTTGGGCGATGCCGAAAACGCTCGAAAATACAGCGATATTTACGAGGAAACCAAAAAGGCTTTCCGTCTGCATTATTTAAAAGAAAACGGCGAAATTCAAGGGGATTCCCAAACGGCTTACGCGTTTTCGCTGTCCGTTGGATACGTCGAAGCCGAGGAAATCAAGGCGCCGTTTGTTGCGAGCCTTGCAAGAACGGGCTGGAAATTGACAACGGGCTTTATCGGTGTGAAATATCTCCTGCCTGCGCTTTGTGAAATTGGAGAAACCGAGCTTGCTTACCGTATCATCAAAGAGACGGAATATCCCTCATGGGGCTACACGATCAAGCAGGGCGCAACGACGATTTGGGAGCGTTGGAACGGCTATACGCAGGAAAACGGTTTTGAAACGCCGAGTATGAATTCCTTTAACCATTATAGCTTGGGTTCCTGTGCGGAGTGGCTGTATTCGCACGTGCTCGGTATCAAATTATCGGAAGACAAGCCAATCTGTATTTCGCCCTCGTTTAGTAAGGAATTATCCTTTGCGAGAGGTGAATATATGTCCAAGGACGGCAAAATCCGCGTGGAGTGGAAAAGTGACGGCGAAACCTATCGGTTAAAGGTAAAGGCGGATAAACAGGTTGCGCTCGATTATGATTTCATAGGAAGAGAGGTAATGTCTTTTAAAAAGAAAGGGAACGGTTTTAGTGCCGTATTGAAATAAGGAGAGACTATGGATAAAATTTTTACGATTTCTATTTTGGGTTGCGGTTCTCGCGGACACTATACTTACGGAAAATGCATGTACGATTTCAAGGATAAATTTCAGATTGTATCCGTTTGCGATATCAATCCTGCACAGATTGAGCTTGCGCAAAAAGCATGGGGAATTCCCACGGAAAATTGTTTCCTTGACGCGGAGGAGTTTTTAAAGGAAAAGCGTTCGGACGCGCTCGTGATTGCGACGCAGGACAGAGATCACGTTAAAATGTGTATTAAGGCGTTGGAATTGGGTTACGACATTTTACTGGAAAAGCCCATTTCGCCCGTGGAGGACGAGCTGTACGAGCTGTTGGAGGCAAATAAGAAGTACAACCGTAAGGTCATTGTTTGCCACGTTTTGAGATACGCACCGGCATTCTTAAAAATGAAGGAACTGTTGGACGCGGGCACAATCGGTAAAATCGTTTGTATCGATTGGCTCGAACAGGTCACCTATTGGCATCAGGCGCATAGCTTTGTGCGCGGTAATTGGCGCAACGACAAAGAAACCTCGCCGATGATTATGCAAAAATGCTGTCATGACCTGGATTTGTTGCAGTATTATGCCGATTCGAAATGTAAGACGGTCTATTCGGTTGGGGAGCTTTCCTTCTTCAAGAAAGAAAATCAGCCCGAGGGCGCGGCGGACCGCTGCGCGGATTGCAAATATATCAACGATTGTGTATACAGTGCCGAGCGTTTGTACGTTGCAAAGCGCAGAAAGGATTTCGACTGGGTAGAGGACAAACCCGACGTAAACGAAGATGTGCGTCAGCAGGGTTGGCCGTTTAACGTTGTCGATCTTTCTCGTCCGATTACGGAAGAGTCGATTAGAAAGGCGTATCAAAACTCTCAGTACGGGCGCTGCGTGTTTGCATGCGATAACAACGTAGTGGACAATCAGACGGTGGTTATGCAGTTCGAAAACGGTATCAAGGCGCATTTGACCATGACGGCATTTACAGCGTTACCAGGCAGAAAAATAACCTTCCACGGTACGCTCGGCGAAGTGGAAATGGACGAGGAAAATGATTATATCCGTGTTTCCCGTTACGGCAAGGGTACGGAATTTTTAAGCATCAAAGAAGTTCTGAAAGACGCAGTCAACGAGGACTTTGGTCACGGCGGCGGCGATTTGATGTTGGTAAAGGATTTCTATAAAGCACTTGCAGGCGATGAGAAGCTCGGCACGACGTTAGACCGTTCGATTGAGAGCCATTTGATGGCGCTCGCGGCGGAGAAATCCAGAATCACGGGACAGGTATGTTCTGTTCATAAAGAATAAAAAGAAAAAGCGAAAGGCATAACGCCGTCCGTCTTTAAAAATATTATGAGTATTTTATTTAACGAAAACAATCAACAGTTTCATATTCAAACGAAGAATAGTTCGTATATTTTTTGCGTATCCGATTTTCAAGCGTTAGAGCATTTGTATTACGGAAAACGAATTCCTCAAGACGACGTAAAATATATAGGGAACCGTCAAATCTACTCGCATCTTGGCTACGAGAGTCGGGACAAGCGTGATTTTTCTGCATCCGTTCTGGGAATGGAAATTTCTCCTTTCAACGCAGGAGACATTCGTGTACCGTCCGTTGTTTATAACTATGACGGAAAGGTGGACTGTAACCGTTTACGTTACCGCTCGCACACGATTTACGAGGGCAGACAGCCGATTGACGGACTTCCTTATTCCCGTGTAAGCGCGGAAACAGAAACCTTGGAAGTCGTAATGTCCGATGACGAAAACACGGTTGAATTTACGCTTTACTACGTCGTATATGCGGACGTGGACGTAATTGCGCGTCATCAAACAATTAAAAATAAGGGTACCATGTCCTTATCTATTCAAAAATTCACGAGTATGTGCGTAGATTTTTACGGCTCGGACTTCGACGCGGTTACCTTAGAAGGAATTTACCTTTACGAAAAAGCGCACGTATCTCGCGCGCCGATTAAGCGTGGTATTTTCAAAAATAACAGCTTAACGGGTACTTCGTCGCATAACCACAATCCATTCCTTGCCCTTTGCGAGCATAACGCAGATGAGGACAAAGGGGAGGTATACGGCTTTAACCTCTTGTATAGCGGCAATTTTTCGGGAGAGGTTTCCGTTAATCAATTAGGGGATACTCGCGTGCTTACGGGTATCGACGATACAGGCTTTTGCTGGACGCTGAAATCGGGCGAGGAATTGACTTCTCCAGAGGCGATTATGACCTATTCCGATCAAGGCCTTGGCGGTATGTCAAGGAATTTCCACGACCATATCCGTCAGAATATCATTGAAAAAGAATTTGCATTTGCGCCCCGTCCTATCGTAATCAATTCGTGGGAAGCGAGCTATTTTACCGTATCGGAAGACAAGGTGCTTGCGCTTGCGGAGACGGCAAAAGACTGCGGTATTGATATGGTGGTTTTAGACGACGGTTGGTTCCGTCCTCACGATAAAATGGGGCTTGGCGATTGGCGCACCATCAAAGATAAATTCCCTTCGGGTATCAAGGGGTTGTCTGAAAAAATCCATGCGATGGGCTTAAAATTCGGGCTTTGGTTAGAACCCGAAATGGTCAATGAAGACAGTGAATTGTATAGAGAAGATCCTAAGTGTATTTTGTCTACGTCGAGGTTGCCGTTGATTTCGAGGTCGCAATACGTGCTGGATTTAACTCGTGACGATATTGTGGAAAGAATCGCCGACCGAATCAGTGAGGAGTTAGAGGGCGCACAAATCGATTATATCAAATGGGATTTTAACCGTTATTTAACGGAGGCAGGCTCGTACACGGCAGCACAGGGCGAGGTATATCACCGTCAAATGCTCGGTGCGTATAAGCTTTTATCGATTTTGAAGCAGCGTTTAGGTAACGTGCTTTTTGAAACCTGTTCGGGGGGCGGTGGCAGATTCGATTTGGGTATGCTGTTCTATTCCCCGCAGATTTGGACGAGCGATAACACCGACCCGTATGCACGCGTATATATCCAGTATGGAACGAGTTACGCATACCCCGTGTCTGCGATCAGTTGCCATTTTACCGAAGGAGAGTGCACGTCTGGTAGGCCCTCGAGCTATGATTTTAGGTACCGCGTGGCGGCGTTTGGGTCGTATGGCTACGAGCTGGATTTAAGCAAATACGGTGCAGAGGATAGGGCAGCTTTTAAGAGCTATTCCGAACAGTATAGAAAGGACGAGGATTTGAATTTGAACGGCGATCTCTACCGTTTAATTTCCCCTGAAAGTGATAAGTTCTGCGCGTATATCAAGGTTTCCAAGGATAAAAAGAAAGCATTGTTTACTTTCCTCGAGCTTAACGCAACGGGCTTTATCGAATGCATGACGCTGCGATTGAAAGGCTTAGCTCCCGAAAAGCTGTATAGGAATGAAGAAACGGGCGAAATTCTGTACGGTGCAACCTTGATGAACGTCGGTATTCGTATCGGTGATTTGTACAGAAAAAAACGCGAGGATGGGTACATGGTCGCGTTCACCGCGGTTGAAGAGTAATAAAAATGTATTTTGAAAGGGCGTAAAGTTTTACGCTCTTTTATTTTTTTGCGCGCAAGAAAAAAGTTTTTTTCAACTACTTGTCAAATCCTTTTATCTGTGCTATAATAAGCTTGTTTGAGCGGTAGCCGCTGAAATGTAAATGAAGGAGAAATGAAAATACTATGAAAGAAAGCGTTAAAATTGGCGATTGGAGTTTAGCGTACATACCCAATAAACAGGTTAAGTCTGAAAACGTCGTGCTGACAACGCCGTCCGAGGTAAAGGTAGGAGGTTATCCTACGATTAGGGCAAGTGTTCCAGGCAATTACGAACTGGATTTCATGCGCGAGGGCTTGCTTGATGACGTGTACGTGGGGGCAAACAGCGTAAAAACGCAGGCGTTTGAAAATCTGCATTTTTATTACTTTACCGAGTTTGACTATGAGGTGAAATCGGATAAAGACGCCTTTTTGGTGTTCGGTGGAATCGATACGGTAGCCGAGATTTATTTAGACGGTAAGAAGCTGGCGTTTGTAGAAAATATGTTCCATGAACATCGTTTTAGCTTAAAGGACGTAAAGGCTGGCAAGCATACGCTGCTCGTACATATTTTACCCGTTACGATTTATGCCCGTCAGTTTGAAATTCCGGCGATGTGTTTTGGACTTAAATATAATCACGACGGAATTATGGTCCGCAAAGCAGGCTCGATGTTCGGATGGGATATCATGCCGCGCTTGGTGTCGGCGGGGCTTTGGAAGCCTGTGACGATTGAGTATTTGCCTAAGGCAAGGCTTTGCGACCCGTTTACGTATACAGCTTCGTTTTGGGACAATAGACACGACACGGCTTGGACGGTTACGACCATGAAGCTTGTTACGGAAGAGGATTTTATTCAAGACTATACAATCGTATTGAAGGGGGCTTGCGGTGACAGTAAATTCGAAAAGGAATTCCGTCCGTTCTGCTCTTCTGTGAAAATCGAATTCCCTATCCATTATCCCAAGCTTTGGTGGCCCAAGAATTATGGGGAGCCGAACCTTTACGACGTGGAAGCGACCCTTTATTATAAGGGCGTAGAATGCGATAAAGTCAATTACCGCTTCGGTGTGCGCACGATATGGATGAAGCGCACCTCTCGCTCGGGCGACGACGGTGATTTCAGTTTCTATATCAACGGTAAGCGTATTTATGTGCTCGGCACGAATTGGGTACCTACCGACGCATTTCCCTCTCGTCACGACGAATATACCCTTCGGGATATCGAAATGGTCAACGAGCTCGGCTGTAATATGATTCGTTGTTGGGGCGGTAACGTCTATCCCAGCGACGTATTGTACGATTACTGCGACGAGCATGGTATTATGATTTGGCAGGATTTTTCTATCGCTTGTGGGCATTATCCCGACGAGGAGCGGTTGTGCGCTCTGGTGAAAGAGGAAGTCAAGCACGTTGTTAAGGAAAAACGCAACCATCCCGCGCTTGTCGTATGGGCAGGGGATAATGAATGCGACGTCTTTGTGGTGCCCGGTTGGGAATCGGCGCATACCGATGACGAGAAACCTGCAATGCTCAACCCGAACCTGAATAAATTAACGCGCGAAGTAGTCATGCGCGAGGTTCGTAACCATGATGCGACTCGTCCTTATCTCCCCAGTTCTCCCTACCTTGACGATATGGCATACCGCTACGGTTTGCCCGCCGAGGACCATCTTTGGGGCCCGAGAGATTTCTTTAAGACGGATTTCTATGGCAAGGCGGATTGCCATTTCGCTTCTGAAATCGGATACCACGGCTCGCCCTCGCCTGAATCGATTAAGAAGTTCATTTTGGCGGAAAACCTGCCAAAGACTTCGATTCGTGATATTTGCGATAAACCCGATTGGCTCGTTCATGCAGCGGGAATGGAAACCTGCGTAGAAGGGAATCCTTATGCGTACAGATTGCCTTTGATGATTAGCCAAGTAGAAAGACTTTTCGGCTCGGCAAGCGCAGATTTAGACACTTTTGCAAGACAGAGCCAAATTTCGCAGGCGGAAGCGTTTAAGTATTTTATTGAGTGTTTCCGTGTGATGAAATGGCGCAGGACGGGTATTTTGTGGTGGAACCTTATCGACGGATGGCCGCAGGTCTCCGACGCGGTAGTGGATTGGTACGGCTGCAAGAAGCTTGCCTATTCGTATATCAAGCGTTCGCAAACGCCGTTCTGTATGATGTGCGACGAGCCGATTGACGGTATGTTAGATCTCGTTGCTACCAACGATTTGCAAATCCCCGTTAGTGCGACGTATACCGTTACAGACCTCATGAGTGACGAGATTGTTTATACAGGCGACGTTACTTTGGAAGCAAACGGCATTGCGCGGATTGCGAAATTGCCCGACAAGAAAAATGCGTTCTATCTCATTCGCTGGAAGAGCGAGCTTGGCGAAGGCAAAAACCATTTCGCTTGCTCCGCAAAAGAGGGCTGGGATTATGAAGCCCATATTGCTTGTCTGAAAAAAGCAGGCTTCTACGACGAATTTGAAGGCTTTTAATTCTGTTAGCGTTTTCCCCATTTCAGCTTGACGCCGAAATGGGGATTTTTTCTATCGTAATCAAAAAAATGACACAAAAACCTTAAAAAATGCTATTGCTTTTTTAGAAAATAATCTTTATAATAATGGTATAAGAATTAAGGAGAGGACGCTTGTATGATTTTCGACACAATTATCCACGGCACGCAGTACTACCGCTCGCCCACGCCATTACCTGAGGAATGGGAGGGGGATATTGCCAACCTTGAAAATTTCAATTTGGACGTAATGCAAATCCGTATCAATTGGCGACAGAATGAAACGAGAGAAGACGAGTATGATTTTTCGGACGTAGATCGTCTTATGGAGCTTGCGGAAAAATATAACCGTAAGGTCGTTATCAAATTCCTTTTGGAATGTGCGCCGCAGTACGTTTTCGATAAATACGGTGGAGAGCGTATCGGCCCGAAAGGGGAGAAAATCCGTGGTGCTTATCACGGTGCGTTTTACGGCGGTTGGCGGCCTTGCTTTACCAATCCCGACGTACAGCGTCGCGCCGTATTGTTTGTCGAGAAAGTTGCACAGCGTTATAAGGATAGAAAAAATCTTCTGTTTTGGAATGCTTGGAACGAGATTAGAAACCGTCCCGTGGAGGACTGCTTCTGCCCGCATTGCAGAAAAGCGTTCGGGAAATATTTGCAGGATAAGTTTGGTACAATCGAGCGTTTAAACGCTTTCTACGGTGCAACGGAAGAAAGCTTTGAAGGGATTGCCCTGCCCGCGATGCCACACGGCTATTGGGACATTTTCGAGTTTAAGAAATTTAAAGGGGGTACGGAGCTGTACAATTGGCTTCGTTTCGTTTACGAGGGGATTCGTAAATACGATAAGGCGCGCCCGATTATGTCGCACGTAGGCTTCACGAGTGCTTTTCAGCTTTCGATATCCGACGTTTGTGACGATTACAGCGTTTCGAAAGCAGTGGACTTTTGGGGAACGTCCGTACCCTGCGACAGCGCGATGGACACACATGAAAAACGACAGGATTTCTTGATGCTCAATGATTTCCTGCGTTCGGTCGATGAAAACTATTTCGTGCATGAAATTTATCCAGGACTTGGCATGTTCCGTTGGTACGATACGCAGTTTGATATGCGCTTCAAGCTCTACGGCGCGTTATCCTCGGGGGCAAAAGGCATGCTGTATTGGCAGTACCGCGCCGAACGTCTTGGTCATGAAAACGATTGCGCAGGGATTATGCGCATGGACGGTAGTCCCAGAGAGGTGGCGTTCGAGGCAAAGGCTTTCGGGGAAAATTTACATAAGGATATGCAATATTTTGTGGGCTCGCAGGCGAAAAAAGCGGAGGTTGCAATCGTGTTCGATTTCGACTCCATGCTCATGTCCGAGATTGAAGATTCCTGTGGCGCGGATTACAGCTTTGATTTCGGCGATGCGAAATTTTATTATCGAAACGCCCATGCAGGTATGTATCGAATGCTGCATAACGCCGATTATCCCGTAGATTATATCAGTGCGACGCAGCCTGAAAAATTCAAAAATTACAAGGTGCTGTATTTCCCGTATTACGCGATGTTAAACAACGCGATAGTGCCGTATTTGGAAGCCTTTACAAAAAACGGCGGTATCGTGATTGCAGACGAAGGCTTTGGCATGCGCACGCAAAACACGTGGATGCAGCCCTATGATATCGATTGCAAGCCGTTATTGACGGCACGCCTTCGTGAACGCCGTGTCGCGCCCAACGAATACGTGGAATATAAGGGTGAAAGCTTAAAGGTTTCTCCCTATAAAACGGAGTACGCCGTGGAGAATGCGAAGACGCTGCTTTTCTTTAAAGATGGCACGTCTGCCCTGCAAAAGGTGGGCTTTGGAAAGGGCGAAATATACCTTTTCGGCTTCTCAATCGGGTACAGCTATTATATGAACGGCGGAGCGGTCTGGAAAGAACTCATAGAAGAGCTTTTGCAATCGGTTGGTGTGAAAAAATACGCTTATGCCGATGCCTTGAACGGCATATACGAAAAACGGCTTACGAATAAGGACAGCGAGACGGTATTCCTTTTCAATAATACCAAAGCGCAAAAGGAATTTTCTTTCGAGGATATGATTTTATCCTGCGGCGGAGACGGTCGTTTGCAAGATAATCGGTACGTGTTACCCGAAAATAGTATGGGCTATGTAATCGTAAAACCGAATTATACAAAAACCTAAAATAAGGCGTTTTTGCATAATGATAGGAAAAAATGACACAATCAATTGAAATTTTAGCACTTTTTAGGCTATATAATATGATATAATACAATTATTAAGGCATATTAGGCTTTACAAGGAGAAAATCATGAGAAAAAAACTTTTGGCTTTTTTGTTGATCTGCTCGACGCTTTTTAGCGTAACGTCCTGCGCATTCCCTGGAATGATGCAGAATCAGAATACGCAAAGCTCTACCAGTTCTTCCAAAAAGGATAAGAACAGCTCTTCAAAAAAGGATGACGACGAGGACGAAAGCTCCGTCGAGGACTTTGACGAACGCATTGAAACGGATACGGTGGCAGAATGCAAATTTATGAGTTTGTATTCGGACAAAGATGCAGATGAGGTCAAGCTTTCAAGCGGTAAGACGAAGACAATTGAAATCGATGAAGAGCTCGGCGTGAAAGAATATATTCGTATTCTGCTGAAATCGGATTCAAATCTTCTCGGCGCGTTTACCTATTGCGACGTAGACGATACCGACCACGTGGTAACGGAGGAGTTTTATATCGAGCCCTCGGACGAGGAAATCGAATTCCGTCAATTCCTCGATTCTTATCGTCACAACGGCGTAGGCGTATATATGACGGACGAGGAAACGAAAGAGTTTGAGGCTTTTGAAAAGAAGCTTCTTTCTGTCAGCTTTAAGAATTTAGATGAGGAAACTGCGGAGGTTGCTATTTATGAGATTGCTGTTTCCAACCGTGCAGTACCTGCGTTCAACAAAGAGATTTATTTGGAAGGCGGCGATTTGAAGGTCGGGGCAGACCTTGCCATGGGCGGTACGCTGTCCTATCTTGAAAAGACTTCGCACGGCGGTCAAACGATAGCGGAAATCCGCGATTCCAACGATAATATTTCGATTGGCGTCGGTTACGCGGAAAGCGATACCTGCGTAGAGGTGTTATCCGAGAACGTGAATTTAATCAACATTACGGACGCGGGCAGAGAATTCCAGCAGTCTTACTATGCAGATGTCGGCGGCTCGAAGGAGGAGGCGACGGGCGCAAACGGCTATCAGCGTAAAATCAGCTATACGGCAGATGCCAACGGCTACTATTGGCCGTACAATCCCGTTCAGGGCGGCGACGAGGTATGTAACCTTTCCCAAATCATCGATTACGAGGTGACTGAAAAGCAGATTTACGTCAAGGTTCGTGCAATGGACTGGGCAAACGGCGAGGCTCGTCCTGAGAAAGCTGGCGAGAATTATGAAGAGGTCAAAAACGGCAGAACGACGAAATCGTACATAGAAAACTGGTATCAGATTCGTTCGGGTATGTTGGAGGCAACCAACCGCTTTATAGACTGGAACGGCTTTACCGATATGGAAACTATCCCTTATCATACCTTGGAAATTCCTGCGGCGTACGTCGTGCATCCGATGAGCACCTACGTTTGCTATAAGGGTAACAAGCCTTGGGATTTGAACGATAAGAGCTATGATAAGCAGCCCGATTTAAAGAATTGGGTCGATTATCCTCATATAAACGAGGGAGAGGCTTCGCATCCCGAGGATTGGTTCGCGTGGGTCAACGATGACGATTTCGGGGTAGGCGTATATATTCCCGGCGCAACGACCTACGTTTCGGGCAGAGTGGCGGATACCCGTTCGATAGAGCATCGTCATAATAATTCGGCGTTTAAAAGTAAAATGGCGATGTATTATCTGTATAATAAGCGTTATCCCGAAACCCGTTATACAAGCTGCTACACCGAAAATTCCTGTTATACGGCACCTGTTGTCAACGTGCGTATGAAGGAATACGTTGCACTTTCTTACACCTACGTAATCGCGGTAGATGATTTGGAAACCATACGTGCAAACTTCAAGGAATATCATGACAACGGCATGATAAATAACGACGGCTTAAAAGCTTGGAATTAACGACAAAAAAAGAAAAGAGGAAAACATGAAGAAAAAACTTTTAGCATTTTTATTGATTTGCTCGATGCTTTTCGGCGTAACGTCCTGCGCATTTCCCGGAATGATGCAGAATCAGAACACGCAAAGTAATAGTTCTTCGAAAAAGGACAAAAATAGTTCTTCGAAAAAGAATGACAACGATGATGACGATGATAGCAGTAAGGCAAACGAAGACGACGATTATGATTTTGACAAACCCCTTGAGGTCGGTTCGGTAAAGGATTGCAAATTTATGAGTTTGTATTCAGACGAGGACGCAACGGAGGTCAAGCTTTCAAGCGGTAAGACGAAGACGATTGAAATTGATGAAGCACTTGGTGGGAAAGATTATATGCGTATCACGCTGAAATCGGACTCGAACCTGCTCGGCACATTTACCTATTGCGAAACGGATGATACCGATCACGTGATTACGGAGGAATTCTATATCGAGCCCTCGGACGAGGAAATCGAATTCCGTCAGTTCCTTGACTCCTATCGTCCTAACGGCGTAGGGATACATATTACGGACGAGTATTGGAAGGACTTTGAAGCCTTTGAAAAGACGCTTCTCTCGGTAAGCTTCAAGAATGTGGACGAAGCTACGGCGAATATTGCCATTTACGATATTTCCGTATCCAACCGCGTTATTCCGAGCTATAATAAGGAAATCTATATTGAGGGCGGTAACTTGAAGGTCGGTGCCGACCTTGCTATGGGCGGTACGCTGTCCTATCTTGAAAAGACTTCGTATGGCGGTCAAACGGTAGACGAAATCGTTGATACCGATGGTAACGTTGCTATCGGGGTAGGCTATGCGGAAAGCGATATCTGTCAGCAACAGGTATCGGAGAATGGCGGTGTAAACCTCATCAACATTCGCGATGCGGGCAGAGAATTTCAGCAGTCCTATTATGCAGACGTCGGCGGCTCGATGCAAGAGGCGACGGGCGCAAACGGCTATCAGCGTAAAATCAGCTACACGGCGGACCCCAACGGCTACTATTGGCCGTATAATCCCGTTCAGGGTGGCGACGAGGTATGTAATCTTTCGCAGATTATCGATTACGAGGTAACCGAAAAGGAAATTTACGTCAAGGTTCGTGCGATGGACTGGGCAAACGGTGACGCGATTCCTGGGAAAAACATCGATAAGTATGAAGAGGTCAAAAACGGCAGAACGACGAAATCATACATAGAAAACTGGTATCAGATTCGTTCGGGCATGTTAGAAGCGACCAACCGCTTTATCGATTGGAACGGCTTTACCGATATGGAGAATATCCCGTATCACAATTTGGAAATTCCCGCAGCGTACGTTGTACAGCCTTTACATAATTACTATTGCTATGTAGGTAATAACCCTTGGAATTTAGGGGATGAGACGTATGATTGGCAGCCTGAATTGACGAGCTGGGCGCAGGGCTCGTACGTAAATGCGCATCACCCTGAGGATTGGTTTGCGTGGGTCAACGACGAAAAATTCGGCGTAGGTGTTTATATCCCTGGCGCATCGAGATACGCTTCGGGTAGAAGCTTCGCAAGTACGGAAGCGAAGAGAGATTTTAATAAGAACGCGCTCAATAGCCCCATGGCGGAAAAGTATCTGTATAACAAAGCGGCGCCCATGTCGCCGTATACAAGCTGTTACGTGCAAAACACCTGCTATACGGCGCCTGTTGTCACCGTACGCATGAAAGAATATGTTGCGCTTTCGTATACGTACGTAATTGCGGTAGACTATCTTGAAAACTTCCGTGCAAGCTTCAAGGAATATCATGACAACGGCATGATAAATAACGACGGCTTACAGGCTTGGGATTGATAAGCAAATAAAAACGGCTCGCAAGTGAAAACTTGCGAGCCGTTTCGCTCCTAAAAAAATCAGTCAAGGGTAAAAACATTTACGAGCTTGGGCTGCGCCCCTGTAACAGGGTCGAGCGGCATCGTCATAACGTCCTTCATGTACTCGTTCCATTTATCGACAATCGGGCTATTCGCTTGCGTTTTTGCGGCAAAATCAACGCCTTTTTCGCATTCATAATACCCAAACAGCGTATCACCGTCCGTCCAAATGGTATAATTACCGATACCCGCCTCTTTCAAAAGAGCAACAAGCTCGGGCCAGATTTCGTTGTGACGGCGAACGTATTCTTCTTTTTTTCCGGGGATGAGCTTTGCGCTCCAAGCATATTTTTCCATGATAAACCTCCAAGGCTTGAATATATTTACAGTATAGCCGATTCGCCGTAGGATGTCAAGCATATTTTTATATGCGAAATTAGAGAGAGGACTGATTTTTTATTTACAGATATTGACTTATTTATAAAAATATAGTACACTATAAACGGATAGTGATGCGAATTATATATAATTCGCATAGGAGTCTGATATGAAAAAACAAAAAGTATTTATGATAGGCAACGCGCACCTTGATCCTGCATGGGTTTGGTCATGGCAGGAGGGTAGCTGTGAGGCGAAAGCGACCATTCGTTCCGCGCTCGACCGTATGAAAGAATTTCCCGATTTTAAATTCGTTTGCTCGTCCTCGTCCGTGTATCAGTGGATAGAGGATTTTGATGCGGAAATGTTTGAGGAGACAAAACAGCGGGTAGCAGAGGGGCGATTCATTATCGTAGGCGGTTGGAAGGTACAGCCCGACTGTAATTTGCCAAACGGCGAAAACTTTGCCCGAATGAGCTTGTATTCTCAAAGATATTTCAAGGAAAGCTTCGGTAAAACGGCGCAGGTCGGCTATAACGTGGACAGCTTTGGACACAATGCAATGCTGCCGCAAATTCTGCAAAAAAGCGGTATGAAATATTACGTGTATATGCGTCCCATGGAGTATGAGAAATCCATGCAGGACAATATTTTTACGTGGGAAGCCCCCGACGGCTCCAAGGTGACCGCTTTTCGTATATATGAAACGTACTGCAAGCAGTTCAATCAAATGGAAGAGCTGGAAAGCTATTTGGAAAACTGCTCGAAATTCTATAACGGTACAGAGTTCATGGGTTACTACGGTGTAGGTAACCACGGCGGCGGTCCGACGATAAAGAATATTCAATTGATTGAAGAATACAACCAAAAAGAGGGGGGCAGGTTCGAGTTGAGCATGGCAGACCCCGTGGAGTTTTTTGAGAAATACGAGCGTGAAAATACGCTTCCCGTCTTAAAAGAGGAGCTGCAACATCACGCAAGCGGTTGTTATGCGGCGGTGTCCGAGGTAAAGACGCTACTTAGAAGAGGAGAAACGAAGCTGACGGAGGCGGAAAAGCTGTCCGTGCTTGCGGAGCTGTTGCTCGGTAAAAAGTACGAGCTTAAAAATATTCAACGCGGTTGGGAAAATGTGAATTTTCTCACCTTCCACGACATTTTGGGCGGTTGCTGCGTCAAGAGCGCGTACGATGATAGCTTGTATATGGGCTATGAAGCAATTTCGATAGCTGAAAAGCAAATCAACACTGCGGCGCAATCCCTTTCATGGAAAATCGATACGACGAATCAGGAATACGGTTTACCCGTGGTTGTGTTCAATCCCCATTCCTTTGCGGTGGAAGAGACAATCACAATCAATAATTATGCGGAGGCGGTCAAGGACGCTGAGGGCAACGACGTTCCGTTTGTCAACACCGTTTCCGAGACGATGCCCGTCTTCGCGAGGGACAATGCAACTTTTCGGGTAAAGCTTCCCGCTTTTGGTTACGCCGTGTATTATTATCAGTGCTCGCAAGCGTTCAATCAGCCCTTCCGCACAGCAGGGGATTACGCAAACCGCGCGAAAAAATCCGAGGCGTTGGGCTTGGAAAACGAGTTTTTGAAAGCGGTATTCGGCAAAGACGGCTCCTTGATTTCTCTTTTCGATAAGCGCACGGGCAAGGAAACGCTTGCAGGTGCTTCGAGGTCTGTTATCATCGATGAGGGGGCACACGACACGTGGAGCCATGCCAAGAATTATTTTGATAAAGAGATAGATTGTTTTCATTGCGTAGCGGTGGAGAAGCTGGAATCAAACGACGTTTTGGAGACGGTAAAGGTCACTTCGACGTATGGCGCTTCTACGCTCGCGCAATACTATACCTTGAACGCGGGCGAGGACGTTATTCGCGTGCGTGTAAAACTCAACTGGAATGAAAAGCACAAGCTTTTAAAACTTGCGTTCCCTGTAAAAACGGAAACGCCTACGAGTATTTACGAGATTCCTTTCGGCTCCATCGAGCGTCCTTGCAACGGCGAGGAGGAGCCTGCGCTTATGTGGGCGATGGTAGGGGATGAAACGAACGGACTTGCGTTGCTCAATGATAGCAAGTACAGCTATTCGGTAAAGGATAACGTGATTTCCTTGACGGCGATACGCAGCCCTATCTATTGCGATCACGGTTTAACCAGAAGCACGGAGGCGGATTATACCGATCAAGGCATTACGGAGTTTGGCTATGCCTTAATGCCTGCAACGACGAAGAATCGGGCAAAAATCTTCCAAAGAGCGTTACAGTTCAACACGCAGCCGACGGTGGTTTTGGAAAATCATCACAGCGGAAGCCTGCCTTTGATGTACGAGGGCATGCACGTGGACAAGGAAAACATCGTTGTGTCGGCGTTTAAAAAGGCAGAGGACGGAAACGGCTTTGTGCTTCGCGCTTACGAATGCGATGGCAGGGCGGTTACGGCAAAAATCGACTGCAAGAGCATAGGCATGTACGAGTTGAACTTTTCTCCCTACGAGGTGAAAACCGTGCGTATTTTGGATGGTAAGGCAGAGGAAATCCTCTTCACGGAGTATAAGGAATGATAAAATAAAGGTGGGTTTCTTGTTTGCGTGTTGCAAAAAATTCGAACCGCAGGGCGTTGCGTGTAGGTTGTGGTCTTGAAAAGGAAATTGCGGCAGGCGCGTGAAACGCTTGCATAAAAGATTTTTTTGTGCTACAATATTAAGAAATTGAAAAAACATAGGAATAAAAAACATGAAAGGATTGAAGAAAATTTGCGTTGCTGCGGCACTTGCCGTAACCATGCTTGTTCCGTCGTTTAGCGTAAAGGCGGAGGCTGCGACCAGCTTGACGGTCACGACTCCCTCGGGCTATACCTGCGCGGAGGACGTAGATTACGTAAAAAACGGTAAGTACGTTGCGAACTGGGGCGCAAGAGGGGAGGATTGCACCTTCCTTTCCACCTATGCGGAGGATTTTTATACGGGTAGTTATACCTACGAAACTCTGTCTAAAAAATCGGGTGGTTCCAGCCAATCGGACGCACCGAAAAGCGCGCTGTATTCCGCGTTAAAAAGCATGATGAAGGCAGAGCATTCCCACGAAACAAGCTATAATGAAACTCGTGATTTGTATAAGTATACCGATTGCTTGCTTAGTAATTATTCCTCGATTTCTTCGTTCTATTCGGGTACGAAGCTGAGCGGGAAATGGGATAGCGGCTCGACTTGGAATCGTGAACATACTTGGCCGAACAGTAAAGGGCTCGGCGGCAACGATGAAAACGATATTATGATGCTTCGTCCTACTTCCGTAAAGGAAAACAGCAGCCGAGGCAATACGGCGTACGGCGAAAGCGGTAGCTATTACGACCCGAACTGTGAAATATCGGGTTCCCCCAAGGGGAATTTGCACGGCGACTGCGCAAGAATCGTTTTATACGTGTACGTTCGTTGGGGCAATACGGGTAAAATGTGGGGTTCGAGCGGCGTTATGCAAAGCTTGTCCGTCCTTTTGAAATGGATGGAGGAAGACCCCGTCGATACGTGGGAAATGGGCAGAAACGACGCCGTGGAATCGATTACGGGCACGCGAAACGTTTTCGTGGATTATCCCGAATACGCATGGTTGCTCTTTGGTGAGGATATCCCCGAAGATATGACAACCCCCTCGGGTATCGCAGAGGACGGTGGTTCTAATAGCTCTTCGAACAGCTCTTCGAATAGTTCTTCGAGCAATTCTTCAAGTTCTTCTAATTCTTCAAGTAGTTCTTCGAGCGTGGATTCGTCGATTGAGGAATCGTCGAGCAGTGATTTTGACAGCTCGTGGTACGAGGATTCCTCGGAATCTTCAATAGATTCTTCGATTGAGGATTCGTCAAACGACAGCTTTGAAGACAGCTCTGAGGTGAAGGATTCTTCCGCATGCGCACACGTTTACGGCAAGTGGCACGTGGTTCAGCCTGCGACGAGCGAGAATGCGGGGCTTCGCGTTTCGTTCTGTGAAAACTGCGGCAATCGGATAGAAGAAGAAATCCCCATGCTCGGCGGAGCTTCTTCGGCGGATTCTTCTATCGAGGATTCCTCGGAAAATAGTAGCGTTTTAGGTGATGAATGCGAACATGCCTATGGCAAATGGTACGTGATTACCCCTGCAACGAGTGATTCAGTGGGCGTTCGCGTTGCATTCTGTGAGCATTGCGGCGATAAAATTGAGGACGTGATTCCTAAGCTTGGCAGCACCGAGGAAGGCTCTGATAACAGCGATGTTGCAGATGAGGGCAGTATGAACGAAAACGACGGTTCAAGTGGGAATAACAGCACAAGCGACGGGAAAAATTATGACCCTGTCGAGGGCTCGAGTTGTTCTTCCGCGATTGGCGGCGGCGTTATCGGCGGCTTACTTTTAACGGGCGTTTGCATTGCGTTGCGAAAAAAAGAAAGAGAGTAATACTATTTCGGCATTTTTATTGCGCTGAGGTTGGTTATGAGAAAATGTAGATTTATATTTTCAACAACGTCAATAATTATGATAAGTTTCCTATCGGCGATTTTGATAGGAAGCCTTTTGCTTGTATTACCGATTAGCGTAAAAAATGGGGTTAGCGTTTCTTACGTGGATGCATTATTTACGGCAACAACGGCGACTTGCGTTACAGGGTTAGTTACGGTACCTACCGTTGCAACGTGGAGCGTTTTTGGTCAGATTGTAATTCTTTTTTTGATACAGCTTGGCGGTTTAGGGGTTGTCACGGTGATGTCTTGGCTAATGCTGCTAATGCATAAAAAGTTTCGTATTCGAGATCATCAGTTGTTGCAAGATGCGTTTAACCTCAATACCTTATCGGGACTGCGAAAATTCGTAAAGAAAGTAATCGTTGGTACCTTAATTATAGAAGGGCTCGGTGCATTGTTGTATATGCCCGTATTTATTCCCGATTTTGGCATAAAAGGAATTTGGATTTCCGTTTTTAATTCGGTGTCGGCGTTTTGTAATGCAGGCATTGATATTATTGCGTTGGATAGCCTTTGTTCGTATGCAACCAATCCGCTTATCAATTTTGTCACGTGTGCCTTGATTGTTTTGGGCGGGCTTGGATACGTTGTCTGGTGGGACGTTTTGCGCGTATTAAAAGAATTTAAAACGCAAAAATTGAACTGCTTTAAACACTTGACGTTACATAGCAAAATTGCCTTGGTTGCGACAGCTGCTTTGATTTTTGGCGGCGCGGCTTTCGTGTTTGCGTTTGAATACAATAACCCCTTAACGCTTGCTAAATACTCGTTGTTTGATAAAATTCAAATATCTTTTTTCCAATCGGTTACAACTCGAACGGCAGGCTTTGCAACACTTCCTCAAGAAAATTTGACAAACGCCACGTCTATCGTATGTATACTGTTGATGTTTATCGGCGGCTCGCCGGTGGGGACGGCAGGCGGTGTTAAAACGGTCACGGCAGTCGTATTATTCACAACTGCATTTGCAACGATTCAGAACAAAGAGGAGCCGACAATTTTTAATCGTACACTGTCTAAGCAAGCCATTCGCAAATCGATTGCAGTCGTTTGCGCCTCATTTTCGATAGCATTTATTTCTACGGTTTTACTTGCGGCGGTTACTCCGGCATCGGCTTTAGATGTTGCATATGAAGCATTTAGCGCAACGGCTACGGTCGGGTTGACGAGAAATTTAACGGCAGCGTTAACGCTTGCGGGAAAATGGATTTTAATCGTAACTATGTATTTGGGAAGAATAGGTCCAATTACTTTACTCATTGCATTTAGCACCAAAAAACAAAATTATAATTTAATTCAAGATCCTGTAGAGGAACTCAGTGTAGGTTGATTAAGGAGGAGCTTATGGGTATATATAAATCTTATGCGGTATTTGGTTTAGGGCGATATGGGCGTTCGGTAGCAAAGGAGCTTGTGCAAAGCGGTGCAGAGGTATTGGCGGTGGATTCCGATTTATCGATTGTCAATTCTGCTATTACCGAGATTCCATTCTGCAAATGTGCAGACGTTACAAAGGCGGAAGTATTGAAACAGCTTGGGGTTGCCAATATCGACGTGGTCATTATTGCGATGGCTGGAAATATTGAAGCGAGCGTCATGGCGACGATGCTCTGCAAGGAAATGGGTGTGAAAACGGTTATAGCGAAATGCTCGAACGAGATGAGCCTTAAAGTTTTGAAGCGAGTTGGGGCTGATAAAGTTGTTTTCCCTGAAAGTGAATCGGGAATACGTCTTGCGAAAAATTTGTTAAGCTCGGGCTTCGTTGACGTGATTGAGTTGTCAAAGGACGTATCCATGGTCGAGTTGAATGTGCACAAAGATTGGGTTAATAAAACATTATTAGAGCTTAATTTGCGTAAAAAATATTCGATTAACGTCGTGGCAATTCGTCAAGATGACAGCGTTAGAATCGATATAGACCCCAATGAGCGTTTGGAGGAATCCATGAAACTGATTGTTATTATGAACGCCTCAAAAATGGGGAGATTGAAGGATTAACTCCAACGATTTTTATATAAAGAAAGCTTATTGATAGGTTATAATAAGAAATCTGAGATTTTAAATTTGAGAGTGGTTACACCCCATAAAAGAAGAAAAAACTTCTTTTGTGGGGTTTGTTTTTTCATTCTGCTTTCAAAACACTTTACAATTGTCTTTTTTTTCGTTATAATAATAGAGTATAATGTTCGTATTATGTCCTATTGTATTTTAGGACAGCGAAAAGGAGCTTTATGAGGATTTCCGAAAACTGGAAAGATTATTCAATTATCGCCACGGGCGACGGGTACAAGCTCGAACGTTGGAAGGACGTGTATTTGCTCCGTCCAGATCCGCAGGTAATATGGGCTCCCCAAATCGATTTGTTTGCGTATCCCAAGCTCAACGCATATTATAAGCGCAGCGAAAAAGGGGGCGGCGGTTGGAAAATCTTGAAACCGATTCCCGACGAATGGAATATTTCTTACGATAAGCTAAACGTACGCTTCAAGATCAAGCCCATGGGCTTCAAGCATACGGGGCTGTTCCCCGAGCAGGCGGTGAATTGGGAGTATATGACGGAGCTTATCAAGAACGCTGGGAGACCGATTAAGGTCTTAAATCTGTTTGCTTATACAGGCGGTGCGACGGTGGCTTGCGCCAAGGCAGGTGCGCAAGTAACGCACGTAGACGCGGCGAAAGGCATGGTGGAAAGAGCGGGTGAAAACGCACGCCTTTCGGGGATTGATACGGGGATTCGGTATATCGTAGACGACTGCTTGAAGTTTGTGCAGCGCGAGATTCGTCGAGGCAATAAATACGACGCAATTATCATGGACCCACCCTCGTACGGCAGAGGCCCCAACGGCGAAATGTGGAAGATTGAAAACGATCTTTACAAATTTGTGGAGCTTTGCTCGAACGTGCTTTCGGACAACCCCTTATTCGTGCTGATTAACAGCTATACGACGGGCTTGCAACCGATGGTTTTGAAAAATATATTGGAATTGACCCTGAAACGGTATTCGGGGAAAGTAGATGCCTACGAAGTAGGCATAAAAACAGAGGAGGGGATTTCTCTTCCTTGCGGAGCAGGAGGCATATTCGTTCATGACGGAGCTTAACGAAAACGTAGCGGAGAATCCAGGGTTTGAGATTCTTTACGAGGATAATCACATCATCGTCGTGCAGAAGCCGCAAATGACGGCTTGTTGTCCCGATGAAAGCAAAGACGATAATCTTTTGGACCAAATCAAGAGATATATCAAGGTCAAATACAATAAGCCGGGTAACGTATACGTTGGGCTTGTGCACCGTCTCGACCGTCCTACGGGCGGCGTCATGGTTTATGCAAAGACCAGCAAGGCGGCGGCGCGTTTGACCGAGGGCTTGCAGACGGGGGATTTCGAGAAGAAATACTTAGCGGTGCTTTGCGGGGCTCCTGATACCGAGCGTGGCACGCTTTGCCATTATCTTAGAAAAAATACCGTCAACAACATGGTATATATTTGCACGCCGAGCGAGGAGGGCGCAAAGTATGCAGAGCTCGATTATCGTATCGTAGAGGATAAGGGGAAATATTCCCTTGTTGAGGTGCGTTTGCATACGGGCAGAACCCATCAAATCCGCGTTCAAATGGCGGGGATTTCTCACCCGATTTACGGGGATATGCGTTACGGCGGCGCGTTGGCGCAAAAAGGAAAGCTTGCTCTTTGGGCGTATTCGCTTTCGTTTTTACATCCAATCACGAAAGAGCGTTTGAAATTTATTGCAACGCCCCCCGAAATGGAAACGCCTTGGAAGGCCTTTGACCTTGCCAAAGCGGTGGAAATTAAATAAAATTTAACGAAAAAATTAAAGAAACCCTAAAAATGATACGAAATGCGTTTGACAAAAAATTCGTTTCGGTGTAAAATAAAATAGTACGATAATGTAAAAGCAAAAATTTTGCAAAAAATACGAGGCATGTTTTTATGAAAAGAAAAAACAAAAAACTCTTAACACTTATTCTTGCAGGTTCGCTCTGTGCGGCTGCGGTCGGCGCGGTAGCAACGATGGGTTCTGTTTCCGCAGCGGCAGCGGATGCCAAGACGGTTGAACTCACGCAAGTATTCGAAGGTAGCGCAAGCACTGTTGTCAGTGCGAAAAAGGTTGCGGATACGGATACGGCGGAAACCGCTATGTTCACGTTGAAGAATTCGGAATCCGTTTCTTTTAAACGTAATCTTGCATTCAAATGGTTTGAGGACAAAGATGCTGTAAAATATTTGAACCTTGATTTCACGTTTGCCGACGTAAAATTCGACACGCTTTCCTTCCGCTTTGAAAGCACGCCTGCGGAAGCTACCGAGGATGAAAAGGGTATTAACGTTCTTAAATTCGGGAAAAATGCAGACGGGAAAGTAACCGCATGCGTTTTGAACGGCACGGAGAAGGAACCCGACGACGGCGTAAAGGTGCTTGATGTTGTAGCAAACACGCAGGTTAAGGTTACGCTTGCCGAGCATAGCGAATATGGTAAATTTATCGTTAAAGTAAACGAGGTTGAGGTTGGCGTATTCGAAAACGTCGGCGCAAACTTCTCAAAGTATAGCTATGATGCTTGGGATTCGTTGTATATTCAAGCAACGACAAAGAATGGCGAAGCGACAACGTTGTATCTCAACGAAATCAACGGTCAGAAGTTTAACAATATCACAACCGACACGGAAACGAACAAAAAGGTTGTAACGGATACGGCGAAGCCCGTACTCGTTGTTAACGAAGACGTAAGCGGCTTTTTGCTCGGTACGCAGTTCTCGCTCAATTTCGAGAAAATCGACGTTTTGAACAAGGATGCGATTACGGAAAACAAATTCTATTATCAGTATAATCCTTTGGACAAGGAGCCTGTTTATAAGGCATTGTCGACGAGTACCTATTTCATGGATACCGTTTATGAAAAGGACGGCGAAACGACTTCTGTTTATAGAGAAGAAGGTAAGGAATACGTTTCGGTGAAGATTGCGCTTGGTGATCCCGGTGCTGCGGATTCGGAAAAGAAAGAATACATGCTTTCTTGGTATGCTGATGCAGCGGCTGTCGTTCAGAAAGAACAGGGAACGGACGCGAAGAAAACGACCGATTTCATTATCGCGGATAGAAATGAAGAAGGCGCTACGTATTTCAATCAAAACGAAGACAAAACTTGGGCGGCAACCGATATTACGGCGGCGGTAGAAACTTACCAGAAGCTTCTTGCAAAGAATGCTGAAAAGGTAAAAGCAGGTAGCAATGCGAATATGCAATTCCCTTCGCTTGAATGGCTTATTAACGACAACAACGGTTATCGTGCATTGAAGTTTACGATCTGCTACAAGAAGCCTTCGTCGACTTCGCCTTCGACCTCGTCCAACCTTTCCTACAATGGCTTGAAGCTTTCCGCTGGTGAAGTTGGCTTGTACGAATTTAAGGTATTTGCAACCGATAAGGCTGGTAACCCCATGAAATGCTATGATGAAAACGGTAAACTTGTTTCCGTTTCCGCAAGCAATATTTGGGATATCGATGAAATTCCTTCGTTCTCTTATACGATTAAGAATCAGGGCGTTTCCGTCAACGAAACCTCGATGAAGGATAAGGATAGAGTAAGCACGCAGCTTTTGTCTGAAACCTACACATTCTCGGACGTAACGATTATTGGTGCAAGCACGCAGAAATCTGATTATGCGTTGTATAAATTAGACTATAGCAACTATAAGCAAATCCCGCAGGCAACTCTTTCCAGTGTTAAATATGAAACGATTCGTAAGAACGTTGCAGGAAAGATTCTGACGTATGAAGGCGACTATTTTGATTTATATGTTGGCGAATACGCAAATCAAATCGCCAAAGCACTCGGCGTAACGGATGCTAACGAAATCGCAAAGATTAAGGGCTGCTTCAAGAAAATCGAGGCGTTTGACGATAGAATCGATAAAGAAAAGGATTCTGACGCATGGGAGAAGAGTGATAACAAGTACAACTGGCAGCCCGCAAGCAAGAGCTTCACGGCCGCAGAAGCTGGCACCTATCTTATTATGGCAGATTACTGGGATGAAGACTTGGCTCGCGTAGACCGTACTCCTGCATACAAGCTTATCTTTGTAGAAGCAGAAACGGACGTAATCAAGGGCGAAACGCAGTGGTTGCAGAACAACCTTATTTCCGTAATCCTGTTCTCCGTAGCGGCATTGATGTTGATTGCTATCATCGTATTGCTTCTCGTGAAGCCTTCCGATGAAACGCTTGCAGACGTTGACGCAAAAGCAGCGGCGAAGAAAAAAGCGTTGGAAAAGAAAAACGCAAGCAAAAAGAATAAGTAAGCAAATAAATATAGCTTAAAGGGACGGTGAATGCCGTCCCTTTTTACTTGCGTTTTAGTTAAAAATGTTTTATAATAAAGAAAAAGGAGGCGAGCATGTTAGAACTGATTGTAGATAAAGAACAGTCCTTGAAGGAATTCACGGAAAATAATTATGCCCAGGCCTCGTTTTTTTGGAATTATCTTTTAAAGAACAAGGAAATCAAGCTTAACGGCAAGAAAATTTCCGCCGATCAAAAGGTTTATAAAGGAGATATCGTTAGCTATTATTTAACGAAAAAGCAGACGGAAAAGCCCGCGTTTTATATCGTTTACGAGGATGAAAACGTCATTATTACGGATAAGGAAGACGGCGTAAATTCCGAGGCGGTGTTTGCTGCACTTTTACGTGAAAGCAAAACGAAAAATACGGAATGCTATTTTATTCATCGGCTTGACCGTAATACAAAAGGCTTGTTAATTTTTGCGAAAAATGTGGGGGCAGAATATACACTTTTAAATGCTTTTAAAACACATAGAGTGGATAAAACCTATCACGCACTTTGCTTTGGTGCTCCGCCAAAGGATAAGGATGTGTTGAGCGCTTATTTAAAGAAGAATGCAGAGGGCGCGCTTGTAAGGATATATGACGAGCCTGTTTTAGGTGCGGAAAAGATTCTTACGGAATATCGAGTCTTAGAGTGTTCTGCGGAAACGTCTAAACTTGAAGTTACGTTGCATACAGGGAAAACCCACCAGATCCGCGCGCATTTGGCGCATATTGGTTGCCCGATCGTGGGGGATATGAAATACGGGACTACGGCAAAAAATAAGGCGTTAAATTGTACGCGTCAGCGCTTGGTTGCAAAACGGTTAAGCTTATCCTTAGAAGGGGAACTTTCCTGCTTATCAGGGCGAGAATTTGTTTCCCGTTTTGACGTTTAAAAACGTTGAAGGGGTTTTATGGAAATGCACAAAAGTTATTTGAAGAATTATAAAAATGAATACATAAGCATTCATTAGATTTTTAATGCGAGTGGAATGATGTTATTGAATTTACGTATAGAAGTGGCTGAGGAATATGATTCGGTCACTTTTTAATTTTATATGGTTAAGGCATTTTATTGCTGTAAAAACTGGAGTAAAAATTAAGCAGATTTACTGTAAACACAAGGGAACTTTATTTATTGCGTTAAAAAGTGGCTGAGGAATATAATTCGGTCGCTATTTAATTTTTATAAGGCATTTTATTGCTGTAAAAATGCGACAAGAAATTAAACAAATTCCATATAAAATTATTGACATCTCTATTTTTTTATGCTACAATAAATTTGAACAATTGAATAAATATTCAATTGTTCAAATGAATGTGATACATTGTAATATAGAATCAATGATGAAGAAAAGGGAATCTGGGCGATAAAAAACAGGAGCGATGTTATGAATGTAAGGCAGAATAAAGAGCATAAAATGGAGAGTATGTATTGCGATCGGGAGAGGGAACACGATGTGGCGGTTCAACGCGCGAAAGAGGGTATCCTTTCTAATGAAAACATTGAAAAAGTTTGTAAAATTTTTCAGCTTTTATCCGAGCCGAGCCGTTTTAAGATCGTGTATGCATTACTGAAAGGCGAAATGTGCGTGTATCATATTACGGAGGTTTGCGGCGGCACGGTTAGTGGAGTGAGCCATCAGCTTCGAGTGTTGCGCGATAATGGAATCGTAAAGGCGAAACGCTATGGAAAAAACGTGGAGTATTCTTTGGCGGATGCGCACGTTTGTGAGATGGTGGAGTTGGGTATAGAGCACTTGTATTGCGGAAAGTAACGGAGAGAACTATGAAAAAAACGTTAAAAATAACAGGACTTGATTGTCCCGTCTGCGCCGAAGCACTCGAGGGTGATATTTGCAAAATTAGAGGGGTAAAATGGGCTTCGGTTGATTACGTATCGCAGACGATTTGCTTAGAAACGGAGAACGAAGACGTCGTTGCGCGTGTTATCAAAAAAGCGAATAAATTTGAACAGGTACGCGTATTGGAGGGGGACAGGTACGCGTTGAATAAGAATTCTCATTCAAAAGAATGGCTGCAAATTATTCTTTCCGCACTTTTTTTTATTGGCGGTTTGTTGTTGTCTTGGTTGTCTGAAAATAGAGCTCCGAGGATTGTAGTGTATTGCTGTTTTGGAGTTGCTTATTTTGCGGTAGGATATCCCGTACTAATCTCAACGGCAAAGAATGTTTCAAAAGGCAGAGTCTTTGATGAGAATTTCCTTATGACGCTTGCCTCTATTGGCGCGGTCGCGCTGGGGGAGATTGCTGAAGGCGTGCTCGTTATGCTCTTATATCAGCTTGGGGAATTATTGCAATCGATTGCAGTTGGTAGTTCCCGTCGCTCGGTCGCAGAGTTAATGGAGTTAAAAAGCGAATCGGCAACGCTATTAGTAAATGGGGGAACAAAAGCGGTGAACCCCGAAGAAATCGAAATTGGTGACGTTATTTTAATAAAGGCAGGCGAAAAAGTACCTGTAGACGGTGTGTTGCTCAGCGAACGCGCAACGCTTGACACAAAATCTCTAACTGGTGAATCGGAGTATAAAATTGTAAAATCGCAAGAAGAAATACTCTCTGGAAGCATCAACGTTGGGGGTATGTACGAGATGAAAGCAACTCGGCGTTATGAGGATAGTGCCGTAGGTAAAATATTAAATCTTGTAGAAAATGCGTCGGCAGGCAAAGCTACCCCTGAAAAATTCATCACGAAATTTGCAAAAGTATATACGCCAATCGTATGCTGTTTCGCTTTGGCAATGGCGATTATCGCGCCGCTGCTGAACGGACTCATCGTTGAAAACAAATTCTGTTTTGTGGGTTTTCCGAGATGGCTTCAGTCGGCGTTGACGTTCTTGGTTATTTCCTGTCCGTGTGCACTGATTATCTCCGTTCCGCTTACTTATTTTTCGGGGATTGGTGCTTGCGCGAAAAATGGTATTTTGGTCAAGGGTGCGACCTATTTGGACGTTTTAGCAAGGGCGAAAATTGTCGCGTTCGATAAAACGGGTACGTTGACGGAAGGGGATTTTCGAATCCAAGGCGTTTATCCAGCAGAAGGAGTAACAGAGATTGAGCTTCTCGAAACGGTGGCTTCCGTAGAATATGGTTCGGCGCACCCGATTGCAGGCGCGTTTGAAGGTCATAATAGGAAGTATATTTTCGATTCCATTGAAGAACGTGCAGGGGAAGGCGTGATTGCAAGTTTAAATGGGGAAAAATTCCTCGTTGGCAATGAAAAACTCTTTTTATCTGAAAAGATATCTATGCAAACGATTGATACGGCATATACGGCTGTGTACGTGGCAAGGGCGGGGCAATATCTCGGTGCAATCGAGGTGGGGGATAAGCTTCGCGCGGATGCGAAACCATCCTTGTCGGCACTTAAAAAACAGGGAATTTCTCGTTTGGTTATGCTGACTGGCGATGGGAAGAATCGCGCTGAAAAAATTGCAAACGAGTTAGGTATGTACGAGGTGAAATCGGAGCTTCTGCCCGATGATAAGCTTACGGAAGCAGAAAAATTAAAAGGGGAAGGCACGCTTGTATACGTTGGTGATGGCGTCAACGATGCCCCCGTAATGTCTGTTGCCGATTGCGCTGTTTCGATGGGAAAGCTTGGAAGTGCGGCTGCTGTTGAGGCATCCGATGTGGTTTTGATTTCCGATTGCTTATCCGAGATTCCCAAAGGGCTTAAAATTGCAAAGAAAACTCGTGCGATCGTCTTAGAAAACATTTGGTTTTCCATTGTCATGAAAGTTGCCTTTATGGTTTTGGGAGCATGCGGTGTTTTACAGCTTTGGCTTGCGGTGTTTGCGGACGTTGGTATTATGCTGCTCGCGGTGCTGAATAGCTTTAGAGTGCGATTTCTTGGCAGTAAAATGTTAAAATAAAAGAAAATAAACCGCCGCAAAAGCTTTTCTTTTTGCGGCGGATATGATATACTAATAAAAAAGAAACGAGGTAGGCAGGTATGCAATTAAATAAAAAAAGACGCCTTGTTGTAGCAAGCGGTAACGCGCATAAGCTGCGGGAGATTGCAGAGATATTTACCGAATTTGAGGTCGTATCACAAAAGCAAATGGGTTTTGACGGCGACGTTGAAGAAACGGGCGCAACGTTTGCGGAAAACGCGTTGATTAAAGCGCGCGCGGCTTGCGAGGCGCTTGGCGATATGGTGCTTGGTGATGATAGCGGACTTTGTGTAGACGCATTAAATGGCGAACCCGGGATTTTCAGCGCAAGATACAGCGGTATGCACGGCTGCGATAAGGCGAACCGTGAGACCTTATTAAAAAATATGGACGGGGTTACCGAGCGTAATGCACATTTCACCTGCGCACTTGCCTTAGTGTATCCAAACGGCAAGGAAATCGTTGCTGAGGGGCATACGTGCGGCAGGATATTGACGGAAGAAAAGGGGGAGGGCGGCTTTGGCTACGATTCTCTTTTCTTCAGTGACGATTTGCAGAAATCCTTTGGTGAATCTACTGCGGAAGAGAAGAATGGCGTGTCGCATCGTTTCCGTGCGTTGCAAAAGCTTCGTGCGCTTTGGTTGGAACAGGAAGAAATATGAAAAAATTGATTATTATTTCCGATACGCATGGGAACTACCGTGCGGTTGAAAGCCTGCTTCCGCGGATTGCGGAAAACGATTATATCGTTCATCTTGGCGACGGTGCGGTGGATATGCGCGAAGTGCGCACGCAATACCCTGAAAAGGTATACGCGTGCAACGGCAACTGCGATTTCTTTTCCCCCATTCCCGAAGAAGGGATTTTAGAGGTTGAATGTGTGCGAATTTTTTATTGCCATGGGCATAAATACCGTGTAAAGTCCGAATTGACGCGGCTTGCGCAAGCAGCCAAAGAAAAGGGCTGTGATATCGCTTTGTATGGTCATACGCACCAAGCGGATATTACCGAAATCGACGGCGTAACGCTAATCAACCCCGGTTCGTTCAAGCGTTCGGTCGAAAATGGTGGGAGCTATTGTTACCTTGTAATCAATCGAGAAAAGTTTACCCCCGTCATTGTCGGGGAATCGGTCTATTAATCAAAACCAAATACCCATGTACGCAACGAACTAAAAAACACCCTTGCCGATAGAACGGCAAGGGTGTTTTTTGGTTGGGTTTAGTTTTCTTCGTGGATAGAAAGGGTGAAGGCTACTTCCGAGGTTTTTCCTGCGGGCACGTGTATCATATCTTCTTTCGTCTCCAAATCCTCCACAACGTTATCGATAGCAGGCAACGAGCCCCAAGGCTCTACACAAACAAAGGGCGCGTCCGTTTTACCGGGATGCCAGAAGCCAACGTATTTGAAATCATCAAAACGAACGGTTACGTAATTGCCTTCAAGGTCGGATTTAATCGCGACTTCGCGCGAGGTATTCGACAAAATCACTGCATCGTGGTCGAAAAGATCGTGGCGAAGGGGTAACTTCACACCGTCTTCCAACGCATAGGGAACGGCTTTGTCTGCCATAAACCGATCGCTTTCCGAGAGGAGTTGACGGTGTACGTTCGTCTTTTCGCTAAATTCCAGATAGTAGTCTTCGAAAGCGCCGTTGCCGAACGGTACGTTGATGCCAGGGTGACCGCCGAAGGAGCAAACGAGTTCTTTTTCGTCGGCATTCGTTACGTGGTAACGGGTGGTCAAAACGTTATCTTTCAATTCAAAAATCACACGGAATTCAAAGTGGAAGGGATATTCGAGCAAGGTTTCCTCGTTTTCCGTAAAAAGCAATACGAGCTTGGTTGCCGTGCGTTCTTCCAAGCGGAATACGTAATATCTTGCGAGTCCATGGGGACGGGAACGGAAGTTTTCGTTCTTATAAACGTAAGTGCTCTTAAATCTTCTGCCGATAAAAGGGAAGAGGTTATACGCTCTGCCCGACCAATATGCAGGATCGCCTTGCCATATGTATTCTACGTTCGTTTTTTTGGAAACGACGGACTGGAGCTGTGCGCCGGCAGTGTCTACGTCAACCTTTAAATATTTATTTTCGATGGTATAAATCATGACATCTCCTTATGTGCAAAAGCGATAAAAGCCCTGCTTTCTAAAATTTTCACATAACAGTATAGCATAAAATATGAGATTTGTAAAGGGTTTGAGGATATTTTTTCTTTACAACTTTTTTCTTTTGTAGAGAAAAATTATATCCCAACACTTGACATAAATCGCATAAATTTGTTATACTGTTTTTAAGATGTAAATAACATTGATTTACAAAGGCGAAAGAAATTAGGAGGAATACATGGAACAAATCCTGCAATTTTTCAAGGGCTTTGCGTCTGCGGATATCAAATCCGCATTTAACAGATTTACCCTTGACGGAATGAGCGTTTGGGCGCATATCAGCCAAGTCGTTATGATGCTGGCTGCGTGCGGAGCTTTCTTAATCGGCTTCAAGTTTTTGAGCGATAATATGGAAAAGCTTTTCGGCAGCAGCTTGAAAAAGCTGTTCAATAAAACGTCCGATAAAAAGTTTGTTGGCGTCGGCATGGGTGCCGTTTCTACGGCGGTTGTGCAGAGCTCGGGTGTTACGACGGTCATGGTCATCGGTTTCGTTAATGCAGGGATTATGTCCTTGTATCAAGCGACTTGCGTTATCATGGGCGCAAATATCGGTACGACGATTACGGCGCAGATTGCCGCTTGGGGAAGCTCCTTTGATATCGCACCCATTTTTATGTCGATGCTCTTCATCGGTGCGATGATGGATATGATATCCAAGAATGATAAGGTCAAATCGATTGGTCTTGCAATCGCAGGTCTTGGTCTTGTATTCTTCGGCTTGGAAATCATGTCGGACGCAATGGGGATTTATAAGGAAATGCCTGCGGTGCAGGATTTCCTGAAAAATATCACGAACCCCTTCCTTTTACTGATTTTTGGTATCGTATTTACCGCGCTTTTGCAATCGTCCAGTGCGGTCACGACAATCATTATTGCAATGGCAAGCCAAGGCTTGCTTATCGGTGGCGGCGGCAACGCAGTACTGTATATTATCCTCGGTTCGAATATCGGTTCTACCGTAACGGCGCTCATCTCCTCAATCGGTACTTCCGTAAACGCACGTCGAGCAAGTTTGATTCATCTCTTATTTAATACAATCGGCACATTGCTGTTCATGATAATGCTTCTAATTTGGTCAAGAGGCGTGGTCGGTAGCGATTTCTTTGAGGTTACGTTTGTGAAATGGTTTGATGGGAATCCCGAAATCCAAATCGCAATGTTCCATACCTTCTTTAACGTAATTTGTACGCTTTTGTTCTTACCGTTTACGAAGGGCCTTGTTTTTATGGCGTCGAAGCTTATACCCGAAAAGGAACAAAAGGAAAAGGACCCCGCCGAGCTGGTGTTCATGGACAAGCGCTTCCTTGCTACGCCTGCGGTTGCAGTAGGTCAGCTTTGGAAAGATACCTTCCGCATGGCGGATATCGCGATGGAGAGCTTATCGGTAGCATTTAATGCTTTTATTGACCGTGACGTGGAAGCACTTGACACGGTGTACGAGCATAACGAAACGGTGGCAAAAATTTCCGAAAAAATCAGTAATTATCTCGTTCGCGTTTCAGCGGGTACAACGTCGCTTAAGGACGAAAAGTCTATTACGGCGTTGCATAATAATATAGGTGATATCGCCCGTATTGCAGAGCTTGCGGACAATTTCACAAAATACACGAAGCGCGAGGTAAAAGACAATCTCGTGTTCTCGGAAGGCATCAATGAAAAGCTTGCGGAAATGCACGGCTTGTTGCATGAACAGTACGATTATGCAAAGAAAATTATGTTGGACGGTCAGCGCGATTTGATAGAAACGTCTGATTTGTTGGAGGACCGTATCGACGAAATGCGAAAGGGACTGGTTGCAGAGCATATTATGCGTCTTAGCCAAGGCAAGTGCCGCCCTGAAAACAATACGATTTTCGTCAATCTTGTTTGCAATCTCGAACGTATCGGCGACCATTTGAATTTTATCGTCCACAGCACGGACAATTAAATGAAAAACGGGCATTCATCAATGCCCGTTTTACTGTTTTTTTAAATATATTAAAAATATATTAAAAAACGAATCAAAAATCGTAGTTTTTGCGGTTGACAAATTCAAGAAAAGATGTATAATAGTAGTAATCGGTGAAAAATCGACAAAATGCGAAAATTTCGCAATAAAAGGAGCAGAAAATTGATTTTTAACGTTACGGATTACGGAGCGAAGCCCGACGGGAAAACCTTGAATAGCAAAGCAGTGCAAAACGCAATTGACGCATGCAGCGCAAACGGCGGCGGTACGGTATTTTTCCCTGAGGGCGAATACGTGCTTTCCACGGTATTTTTGAAAAGCAACGTGCGGATTGAAATTCCGAAAAACACGAAAATTTTAGGCAGCTTGGATTTCTATGATTACAATCCTGATGAGAAAGTGGATTATCCCTTGTATCAGGACCAGTCTCATAGCTTTTTCGAATGCTCGATGTTCGTCGGCTTGGACTGCGATAATATCCAAATCGTAGGCGAGGGCAGCATTGATATGCGTTCGGTTTGGGACGAAGACAACGTGCGCGGAATCGTACATCGCGGTCCAAAAACGATTGCACTGAAAAATTGCAATAACGTTGTGATTAGCGGTTTAAAAATCGATAATTCCACGGATTTGGCGGTATATTTCGCAGGCTGTGAAAACGTCGAGGTTTACGGGCTCAAGCTCCGCGTGTATATCGACGGTATCAGCCCCGATAACAGCAAGCACGTAAAGATTTATGACTGCGACGTGGAGGCAGGGGATGATGGAATCGTATTTAAGAGCTCGTACACCCTCAACCATTTGGATATCTGTAAAGATATCCACGTTTGGAACTGTCGTTTAAAGAGCCGTTGCTCGGCAATCAAATTCGGCACGGAAACCAACGGCGGCTTCGAGGATATCTTGATTGAGAATATCGACATCCGCGATACGCGTATCACGGGTATTGCGATTGAGAGCGTAGACGGCGCGATTGCGGACGGAATCACGATTCGTGACGTGCGTATGCAAAACGTCGGTGCTCCGCTGTTCGTACACGTCGGAAGAAGAATGCGCGGCCCCGAAGGTAGAAAGGTCGGTGCGATTAAAAACGTTACCCTCGAAAATATCACGGCGGTCGGTCCGTACGTGCCCTATGAAATCATTGCATGGAATTATATTAGCTACGTAGAGGGCGATACCTTGCAAAAGCCTTGGGAAATGGGCGTGTTTGAAGCTACGGTCGATCGCGGCAGAACAGAAAAAGACCCTTGGCAGATTACCTCGAATATCTGTGGCTTAAAAGAAAGCCATTTGGAAAATATCACGCTGAAAAACGTGCATTTAGAATTGGACGGCGCGGTACAGGAATTCAATCCCGTCGTACCCGAAGACCCGAAGGTTTATCCCGAGGTCAATACCTATGGAAGATTTTTACCTGCAAAAGGCATTTTCTTCCGCCATATCGACGGATTGACGCTCGACAACGTTACGATTAAGACGTATCGAGAGGATGTTCGCGAGGATTTCATTTTCGATAACGTAAGCGGTTTAAATATAAAATAAAGGAGTAGGTTATGGTTAAAGTATTACAATACGGTGAAGGTAACTTTTTGCGTACGTTTGTGGATGCGTATTTTGACGCTTTGAATAAAGAGGGCGTGGGTATGTACGAGGTTAATATCGTAAAACCCATTACGTTTGGTACGTTGGAGCGTTTTGAAAAACAGAATAATAAATATCATATCGTCCTGCGCGGCGTCGAGAACGGCAAAGCGGTGGAAACGGTAAAAAAGATTGACGTTTTGGCATCGGTTATCGACCCGTTTGTTTCGGATGCGCCCTATTACGCGCTTGCACGTGATCCCGAGCTCAAAGTCATCGTTTCGAACACGACGGAGGCAGGGATTTGCTTCCACGATACGGACGTGCAGTCTGATTTCGAGGGGATTACCTATCCTGCAAAATTGACAAAATTCCTTTACGAGCGTTTCAATGCAGGCTTGGACGGCGTATACCTTTTGCCCGTTGAGCTTATCGACAATAACGCGGACGAGCTGAAAAAATGCGTCGATAAATATATCGAGCTTTGGAATTTGCCGCAGACGTTTAAGGCATGGAATGATGAAAAGAACTTCTATTGCAATACGCTTGTAGACCGTATTGTATCAGGCTATCCTCGTGACGAAGAGACGAAATCGCATTTGGAATCGTTAATTGGCGAAAAGGACGACTTGGTTTCGATTGGCGAGCCGTTCGGGCTTTGGGCAGTCGAGGATAAGGGCGAGATTGCGAAATATATCCATGCAGGCGTACATAATATCGAAGTCGTTTTGACCAAGGATATCAAATATTATAAGAAACGTAAGGTTCGCGTACTCAACGGCAGCCATACCAACCTCGTACCTGCGGGCTTAATGCTCGGCGCGGTGACGGTAGACGATTGTATGAAGGACGCCAAGCTTTCCGCATTCGTGGAAAACACGCTGAAGGAAGAAATTATTGAATTCGTCTCTACCGATATCGCGGCGACGACCGTTTTTGCCGACAGCGTTAAAGAGCGTTTCTTGAATCCCTATTTAAACCATCAGCTGACGAGCATCGCACTCAACTCCATTTCCAAGTGGCGCGCGCGTGTCCTGCCCAGCTTTAAGGATTATTATGCAAAATACAATCGTTTGCCCAAGTATTTGACAATCGGTTTCTCTTACCTCATGGCATTGTATTCGGGAATCGAAGAGAATGGGGGCGTGTACGAGGTGAAGCTGAAAACTCGTGCGATTGAAATTAAGGACGACAAGCCTTATCTCGACTATTTTGCAGCGAAAAATTCCGTGGAAGCGTTCATGAAAGACGTAGCGGTTTGGGGTGAGGATTTGACGGCGTACACAGGCTTCGCAGACGAAGTATTGGGTAATATAGCAAAAATCCAAAACGGTGAAGTTCTCATCTAAAACAGATTGAAAGGCACATAAAAGAATCATGGAAAAAGAAAAAGTTTTCATCGAGTTAAGAGCTTACTTAGGGATGCTCGTTGGATGCGTATTCTATGCGCTTAGTATCGTGCTTTTTTTGGAACCTTGCGGCATTGTTGCAGGCGGC
>JAFUMY010000070.1 GCA_017482415.1 Clostridia bacterium | reverse complement strand
TGGATTGATCAGATTAAAGCAGGACAACCTATTACGATTACTGATCCCACGATGACGAGATTCATCATGTCGTTGGACGAAGCGGTAGACCTTGTATTATTTGCATTCGAACATGGCGTCAACGGCGATATTTTGGTGCAGAAAGCGCCTGCGTGTACGATTATGACGCAAGCGCAAGCAGTTTGCGAGCTGTTTGGCGGAAACAAGGACAATATTCGTATCATCGGTATTCGACACGGTGAAAAGTCCTATGAAACGCTGCTCACGAACGAGGAATGCGCAAACGCAGTAGATATGGGAGACTTTTACAGAGTGCCTTGCGATAGCCGTGGCTTGAACTACGATAAATTCTTCCATGACGGAGACGTGGAAAGAAATCCTTTGAGTGAATTCAACTCCAACAATACGGAGCTTTTGAACGTAGAGCAAGTGAAACAGAAACTGTTGACGCTTTCCTATATCCGTGAAGAACTCGATAAAATGGGTATTAAATATTAAAAAGCGATTGCCGACGGAGAAATCCGTCGGCAATTTGTTTAAAAGAGGTATGCTTGCCGCAGACTAAAAAAGAGGGAGGCAGGTATGCAAACAAAGAAAAAATCAGTAAAAAACATCGATAAGAAAAATTTTCTTAAGGGTGCTTTTTGGATTGCATTTGGAGGTTTTGCGGCAAAAGCAATCGGGGCGCTATATCGTATTCCGTTGACAAATTTAATCGGTGGCTATGGGCTTGGATTATATCAAATGGTGTATCCCGTGTACTGCTTGCTCTTGACGGTTTCCGCAACGGGAATCCCGTCCTCTATTGCCAAACTGACGGCAGAGGAAATTGCATTAGGAAACGATGAAAATGTCGTGTTACGGAAAGCCTTAAAGCTCTTTTTTAGAATCGGGCTGATTGCCATGCTGCTTATGCTGCTTTCGGCGCCGCTATTAAGCGCGGTGCAGGACACGAAAGGAGTGCTCGGCGGATATTTCATGCTGGCACCCTCCGTTTTGATTGTATCGCTAATCTCCGTCTTTCGGGGTTGGTTTCAGGGCAGAAACAATATGTTTCCTACTGCGGCGTCGGAAATTGTCGAACAGCTTGTCAAGGTCGGCTTCGGCATTTTTTTTGCCTATTTTTTTCAAGGGAATATCGAACGCGCGGTCGTGTTTTTATTGCTTGCCGTAACCATTTCCGAGCTGTTTGCGCTTTTTCTAATGCTCTTTTTTTATAAACGCGTACCTGCCCCCATCAAACAAAAAAACGAGGGGGGTATGGTCTCGATGAAACGCATCGTAAAGCTCACCCTTCCCGTAACGTTTAGCGCAATACTCTTACCGCTATCCTCACTCTTGGACAGCGTTTTGGTTCCCCGACTTTTAGGGGTATACGATCCCTCTGCCGTAACCTTATACGGTCTCTTTGCGGGTGGCGCGGTAACGGTGGTGGGGCTGCCTGTGTCCGTTTGCTATGGCTTAGCGGCGGCGAGTATTCCGCGTGTTGCAGCTGCTTCGAGGCTGCCCGACCCAAAACAACGCAAGCAAACGCTTCGAAACCGCATTCGCTTTTCGCTTTGGTTGACGATTGCCGTGGGCGGAGCTTCTACAATCGGGCTCTACCTTTTTGCTAAGCCTGCGGCGAAGCTTATTTTCCGTAGCTTATCCCAAACGGAGCTAGACACGCTCGTTGGACTTATCCAAGCATATGCAATCAGTGCTTTAAGTTTATCTTGTGTACAGACCCTTTCCGCGTGCTTGACCGCACAGGGGAAGCCGCAATATGCGGCGTTGTCTATGCTGATTGCAATAACGGTAAAGACGGTTTGTTCCGTTTTTTGGCTTCGAAACGCGAATATCTCTATATACGGCCTCGCGTATGCAACGAACGTTTGTTATTTGGTTGCGTTTTTTCTGAATTTTATGTATAATAGAAAGGTATCTGAAAGCAAAAAGGAGTAGAAAACATGATTACGGTAATCGGTTTGGGCGTAGAAAAAGGCGACGTGTCGAAACGGGGTGAAGAGGCGATTCTCGCGGCGGCAAAAGCCGGGAATACTATTGTTGTAAGAACGGCGAATACAAAATCCTATCAAACGGTAGTGGAGCTTGGTGTTCCGCACGTTTGCTTGGACTTCGTTTATGACAGCAGCCGTAATTTCGCAACGCTTGCGAAAAATTTAGCGAAAGCAGTGGCGGAATACGGTGACGGCACGGTCTATCTCGTAGACGGTGCGGCAACCGAGGACAATTCCGTAAAAGCCCTGCAAAAGCGTATGCGCGGTAAACTGGAAATCATCGACGGTGTTTCAAAGGTCACCGCGGCAGTGCGTCTTGCTCAGCTCGACGGCTGTTCGTATACGGCGGTTTCTGCCTACGAGCTTTTTGAAAAAGCGAGTGCGGGTAATCTCGGTTTACCCCTCGTCGTATACGACGTTGACGACCGTTCTCTCGCGAGTGACGTAAAGCTCCTGCTCGGTAACTTATACGGCGAAGAGGTGCAAATTAAATATATTCTTGGCGACAAAACGAAAAAGATACCCTTATATGAGCTCGATAGACAAAAAACCTATGACTATACATCCGCGATTGCGATTGAAGAAATAGAGCTTTTAGAAAAGAAGCGCTTCACAATCGAAGATTTAAAGGAAATCATCGTGCGACTCAGAAAACCGAACGGCTGTCCTTGGGATCGGGTCCAGACGAGCGATAGCATCAAAATGTCTGTTGTGGAAGAGGCTTACGAGCTGGTGGACGCAATCGACCAAGAGGACGACGATAAAATTTTAGAGGAAACGGGGGATATCCTATTGCAGGCGGTATTCCATGCGGTTTTGAAAGAGGAGACGGGGGCGTTTGATTTGACGGACGTTTTATCGGGAATCTGTCATAAGCTCATCACCCGCCATACCCACGTTTTCGGGAACGATAAAGCCCAAGACGGCGGCGAAGCATTATCCGTTTGGGAGAAAAATAAAATGACGGAAAAGCATCAAGTAACGTATGCGGACTCCGTCAACGACGTCCCGAAATGCTTTCCTGCGGCGATGCGCGCGCAAAAAATCGGCAAACGCGCGGCGAAAGCAGGTATGGATTTTGCAACGGCGGAAGGGGCAGCAGAACGCTTACAAGCCGAGCTTGTCGAGTTCTTTGAAGCCTATAAAGCAGGCGACAAGGCCGAGACGGAAAAGGAGCTTGGCGACGTGCTGTTTGCGGCGGTCAACGTCGGCAGAAAGGCAGGCTGCGACTGTGAAAAAGCATTAAAGGAAAGCGCGGAACGCTTCGCAAAACGCTTCACGAAAGCGGAAGCACTCGCGCTTGCGGAGGGTAAGACCGTAACGGAGCTTTCCGAAGCGGAATGGGACGATTATTACGTAAAGGCAAAAAATAGTATCCAATAAATTTTACCAAACGTTTTCATTTTTCACTTTTACTTTTTCAGTGAATAGTGAATAGTGAAGAAGTGAAGAGGTGTTAGGAGGGGGGCAGGTATGCGATTAACGCCGATTACCATCGGGGATTTCACTACTAAAAACACCGTATTTCTTGCGCCCTTGGCAGGGTATACGAACTATCCTTTCCGTCGGCTTTGTCATGCGTA
>JAFUMY010000069.1 GCA_017482415.1 Clostridia bacterium | reverse complement strand
TCCGCACATTCCTTTAAGGCTACATACACCTTGTTTTCATCCTCGGAAAGTACAATCTGCGGCTTTTTCGAGGAAAGCGCAATCCCATAATACGATGCGATATCCTCCGCCGTTTCGGTGAGAATTCCACCCTCTTTAATCAGCTTATTACAGCCTGCGCCCGCCGCCGAGCCCGGCGCATAGGGAAGCGCAAAAATCGGTTTTCCCAAAGCCTTTGCGTGCTTCGCCGTAATCAACGCGCCGCTTTTTTCCGCCGCGCCGAGCACCAGCACGCCTTTGGAAAAGGTCGCTAATAATTTATTTCTGTATTCGTAAGAAAATGCCCGAACCTCCGTTTCAAAGGGATGCGGTGAAAGCAGTAAGCCATTTTCCGTTACCCTTTCAAGCAGGGAAAGATTGCTCTGCGGTAAAGCGGAAAATCCACCCGCAAGCAAACAAATCACCCTTCCTGTGCCCTGCAACGCCCCCTCGATTGCGGCGGTATCGCCGCCGTCTGCCGTGCCCGTTGTAATCACGAACGCTGAGGAGAGCTCCTTTGAAATTTGCATTCCCAACCGAAGGGCATGGGCAGGTGTGCGCCGAGCGCCCACAACAACCAACTTTTCCGCTCTAAGCAGCGAAATATTGCCCAAGGCATATAAGGTTTTCGGGCAATCGGGAAGCCCCTTCCACTCCACAGGGAAATCAGGGGAGGAAACGGGAATTTCCGTTAGTTTGTTTCGTACATCAAAGAGCATATTTCGCTCCTTAGTAAATTTTAATAAGATAAACCATGAGTAGGATTTGCCAAGCTAAGCCAAGCAGATTTACGACAACGAAATACCAATGCTTCGTTTTATGACGTACCATATTCATGGCGAGAAAGCCGCCGAGCGCACCGCCTAAAAACGAACAGAGCAAAAGGGTCTTTTCGGGGATTCTCCACTCCCCCTTTTTCGCTTTTTTCTTATCCGATACGTACAGCCCAAAGGTTACAATCGACATGATACCGATAAACACACAATAATATGGCAGCATTTAGTCTATCTCCCCAAGCGTTGCGCCGTACGTTCTGTACGAAATCGCTTCATATAAATGTTCCGTGGTGATATTCTCGGATAAATCGAGGTCTGCAATCGTGCGTGCTACCTTTAATATACGCGAACGCGCACGCGCCGAAAGATGCAGGCTGTTAAACGCCTCTCGAAGCGCTTCTTCGCATTCCTTGTCGAGCTTGCAGTAGATACGGGCTTCCTTTTCGCCCATTTCCGCATTCGTGTTCACCTCGGAATCGGCAAAACGCTCCCGTTGAATCTTTCTTGCGGCATCCGCACGCGCCTTTACCTCTGCGCTCGTTTCTTCGCAGGCTTCGGATACGAGATTGTCGTATTCCACGCCGTCCACCTCTATTTGAATATCGATTCTATCAAGCAAGGGACCCGAAATACGAGCCCTGTACTTACGAATATCGTTGGGGGTACAGGTACACCGACGCTTCGCACTGCCGTAATGTCCGCAGGGACAGGGGTTCATGCTCGCACAGAGCATAAACGAAGCGGGGTAGGTCACCGTTCCACCCGAACGGGAAATCGTAATTACGCCGTCCTCTAAGGGCTGACGGAGGGATTCGAGCGACGAACGCTTATATTCAGGCAATTCGTCCAAAAACAATACGCCGCCATGGGCAAGACTGATTTCACCAGGGTGTACCGATTTATTGCCGCCACCGCAAAGGGATACCGTCGTCGCCGTGTGATGAGGGCTGCGGAAAGGACGTTCGGTTACAATCCCCTCCTCTCCCAGCGTGCCTGCCACCGAATGGATTTTTGTAATCTCCAACGCCTCGTCGAAGGACATTTCGGGCAGCACGGTCGGGATTGCCCTTGCAAGCATTGTTTTACCGCTACCGGGAGGGCCTACGAACAGGATATTGTGTCCACCTGCCACCGCTACCTCCAACGCGCGTTTTGCAATCGCCTGACCCTTGACAAAGGAAAGGTCGTGACTGCTCTTATTCGCGCTATGCGCCGACGTAAACGACGACGTGGGTACGGGAGAAAGGACTTTGATGCCCGAAAGATGGTCGACAACCTCTTTCAGGTTTTTTGCGGCGTAAACGTTCACGCCCCGAATAAAGCCCGCCTCTTTTTCGTTGTCCTTGGGGACAATGAAGCTTGTAAAGCCTTTATCACGAGCGGAAATGATGGAGGGCAATACCCCCGAAACGGGACGAAGGTCGCCGTTTAAGGCAAGCTCGCCCAAAAATACAATTCCCGTCACGTCCGCTTGTAGCGTGCCATAAGCGAGAAGTAAGCTAACTGCTACGGGCAAATCGAAAGACGAACCCTCTTTTTTTACGTATGCAGGTGCGAGATTGACCGTAATCTTATGGATGGGGAATTCAAGCGCGCTATTCTTAATCGCACTTCTTACCCGTTCCTTGGATTCCTTTACTGCGGCATCGGGCAAGCCTACCATTTCATAGGCAGGCATTCCCTTGGAAATATCCGCTTCCACAGTCACGCAAACGCCTTCCAATCCCGAAAGCGCATAGCTTTGCACTTTTGCTATCATACCGCCTCCAAGCCCATGGGCTTTTTTGAAAAAGTGAAATCCGCAAGGGTAACCCGCGGATCTCACGTGTGTATTATCTAAAGAAAAGGTTGTTCCAAAGGCTAGCCCAGTTGAACCATTTTGCTCTCGAAACCGTCGTCACCGTACCATACATAGCAGGTACGTTCAAAATGAACAGAACGGCAATCACTGCAACTACCGCCCAAATGACAACGTTGACAAGCGTCTTTTCTTCACGCGTATCCCCTTCGGGAAGCAGCGTTGCAACCAAAGGCAGGAACCCAACGTAAAGTACGTGGAAGAGTAAGCCCGATATCGCGGAAACGTTGCCGCGCAAAAGCCCTGCTGCCATCGCCAAAACCATGCCGCTAAGCAGGAAGAAATACATTCTGCGGAAACGCAAGGTCTTTTTGTCGTCTGCCTTCTTAACGAAATCAAGGACAACCTTTACCGTCGCGCCGATAAACGCAAGGAAGGACAGAACGCTAACCGCTGCATTGGGAAGCACGTGCCAACCAACGTATTCGCCTGCCGCCGCGCTCGTTACCCCTGCATACAACGTCGCAGGCTTCAAGGGCAGCCACCAGCCGAGCACGTTCATTGCGTTCGTTGCCGCAAAGCTCGATACGCCCGATTCACGAACAGAGCCTTTAAGACCGTTCCAAAGAATCACAAGGAAGCTCGTTGCCTGATTTTCAACCGATTTCATGTACGCGGAATACGCAAATACCGTCGCAAGGAGCAGAATTACAATCGTTGCCATACCGAAGGACAACGCCGCAAAACCATAGCTTACGCGGGTCTTATCCGCATACTCGCTATACGCGCGTTCCGCCGCTTTATTGACGTATACGGTTTCACCGTCCTCGTCAACCATAGCGGATTCTTTACCGCTCGTCTTTTCAAGCGCAATCTGGAATGCACGCTTTTGTCTGCGAAGACCGAATACGAACAGCACCAAAATGCCGATTACGGGAATAATCGCCGTCAAATCCATCGACATTGCTACCGCTGCGAACAGACCGGAAACGAGGATATTCATACCACCCTTTACAACGTGCTGCGACGAAATGCCGTGCGCGAAGAAACGGTACATGAAATATGCACTCGCAAGCAGTGCACTCACTACCATGGTATACGGTGCGCCAAGACGACCTACCGTCGTTGCCATACCGCCGATTGCAAGCACCAACGCGAAATAGAAGGCTACTTTGTCCTTTTTCGTGAGCTCGCAAACCAAGAGATATGCAAACACGAGGATTGCGCAGGTAGCAAGGAATGCAGGCAAACGCAACGCGAACACGCTGTCGCCGAACAGAGCCACGGAAGGCGCAGTCAAAAGGGTTGCAAGATAGTTGAAGTTGCTATCGAGCACGAACTTCGCGCCGCTATACAGCGTCTTTCCGCCGAGTACGTTATGCACGGAGCTCATGTAATAGCCCTCTTCCTGCGTGAAGTTTGCATTCGCGCTGTTGTCGAGGGAGAAGTTCTCTTGTCTATCGATTGTTGCGGAAACTTCGTCGAAAGTATACGCCGAGCCTGCTACGTAAGGGGTAAGCTCGATAATTTCGCCATCGGTATTCAGGCAAACGATTTCGTTGAGGTCGAGATACACGTTCGAGGTGAACGAAACCTTTTTAACACTGCCCTTATTTTGACCTGCCGCGTATTTTACCCAGTTGTAGTTTGCACCGGCTTGTCCCGCTTCACTCATTACGTTACCGAGCTTGATTGCCTTGCTCATGGTCGTCCAAGAAACGTTGCCGCTTGTCGTCGTCGAAGTCTTGACGGTGATTGTCGCGTCCTTACCGACTTCGGTGTGGATAGCACCGACGTTGATGTATACAGCGTCGAGCTTTTCGCCGCTTTCGAGGGTCATCGAATATGCGACGGATTTTTCGGGCTCAACCGTCAACGCGTCCCCCGTCGTCTTCGCACTGCCCAACGTGAACAGCCCTGCAACGAGGAAGGTAGCGATGAGCAGGATAAACGCCCAAGTATATGCGGTTATCTTTTTCATAGATACTCCTTCGGAACAACCCATTTTAATGGGTTTTTCCTTCCTTATATATTCTCTGCATTCTATTGTAACCGAAAAAAAGAAAAAAGTAAACCGAATTTCATATATTTTTGCATAAAAAATAAGTCCGCCGTTGACTTTGGGCGAACTTATCTCTTTCGGTTTCTATCCGAGTGTTAAATTTTTTCCTTAACCTTAGCCGCTTTACCGGTAAGACCGCGCAGATAATACAACTTCG
>JAFUMY010000068.1 GCA_017482415.1 Clostridia bacterium | reverse complement strand
TAAGGAGAAAAAATATATGGGACTTAAAACTACAAACTACAAATCTAAATCTACTGGCATTGTTTTGGGGAACGCTTATGCTGTACTCAAAAACCTGATTATTGAAACGGATAATCGCGCAAGGGCAATTTTTGCTGTTCAACAGAGCAGAGAAAGTGCAAGTGCGTACAAGCCGTTGGATAAGGTAGAGGTTCACTTTGTTTGGGATCGAAAATCGGATCCTGCTGAGCAGGCATATATTGCCGCTAAAACGCAGATGATTACGCAGACAGATATAGACAAAAACGGCAATCTGGTAGAAAAATCCGTGCCCGGCGTATTAAATGGTTGGAAAGACGATATTGTTTAAAAACTCTGTCGTAGAAAAATAATTGTTTCAAAATAGAAATAAGGAGAAAAATATATGGGAGAATCTATCAAGAGACTTATAGGCAATATTCGCGGCCCGAAAGGCATTGACGGAAAAGCCTTTGATTTATACAACCTCGGTATGTACGACGAGTACGCAGACCTGGGCAATGGCAGAGTGGCCATTAAACGAAAGACGGCTATTTTTTACGTTAGCCCTAACCATGCGATTTATTTTTCGACGGGCACAAATGCCGATGGTAAAAAGTATTCAGATTATCCGTATTTCATTATCGGTGACGGCTCTGCCCACTTTAACATAAAGCATTTTAAGACGGCCGCTGAAAAATGCTTTTGTAATACGTTGCCGTTTAAACAAAATTTGGAAAAGAATGAAGATTTAATTTATACGCTTTCTTCCGATTTTCAAAACACAATCGTTATTCGCAAGCCTGATTGTGTTGTGAAAAATGAAGATGGTAGCTACAATGATAGCAAAAGTTGCGAAAAACTGCGCACGTGGCTGTCTATACATCCTACGTATATATACGGTTTGCTAAAAGAGGTATATTGGTATGATGACTACGCGGCGGGAACTCAACCGATTAGCTTTATGCCGCAACAAGGCGAAGAGTGGCTATATAGCGAGTGGCGCAGGGGATTAAATATTTTTAATCCCGAAAAACACTTGACCGCAAGTGCGGAAGCGAGGGGTGTCTATCAGATTAAGAATAAGGCAGGCGCGGAAAGCGTATTTGCAAACATCCCTGTTACAAAGGGCAAAACCTACACAATATCTATGCGTGGCGGTTTCAAGAAGGAGGACGACCCAAGCGTAGATAATTGGCTTGCGCTTGGTGTGCAAAACGGAAAAGACGTACCGTATGTGATTGACGGTGAAATCGTTCATGCCAACGTTGTAACTGATATGTATGGAAATAAATCCATTCTCACAGGCGTAGCAGCGGACGGTATTATGTCAGAGGTTATTCACGCAACGTTTGTTGCTAAGTCAGATTGGATATCTTTGAGTTCTATCTGTACGACGATTGAACATCTTATGCTTGTAGAGGGGGCGATATTATATCCCTGCGAGGCGTATCATGGCGGTGTAGTTCGTGAAAAGGAGTTCAACGAGCTGAAAGACAGGATTGCCGCACTGGAAGCGAAGCTGGCTGCCGCGACGGAAACGGAGGGCTGATATGAGAAAACTGCTATTATTTTTCTTAACGGCATTATTATTGCTCTGTTCGGTCGGCCTTGGTGTGATTGCAAAGCGTTCTGCTTCCGCTGAAGAGGTTGTATCGTCCGTAGAAATGGAAACAAAGGCGGAAATCGTGCCGAAAACGGCTGACAGCGAATGGTTTGAAGAAATACTTGAACCTATCCTGATTCGCTACGGTGTGGACGTGTTAGCGTTTTTAACGGCGGCGGGAATATGCTTAAAGGGTTTGAAGAAGGCAAAAAAGATTTTCGAAACCGCCACTGCGATTGTAACGGCATCGCATAAAGACAATGAATCTCTAAGCGCAAAACAAACTGACCTTGAAGCGCGGCAGGACGAGTACGAGAAAGCTATGGACGAAAAGATGGACAAGCGTTTTCAGGAGATGGAAGAAAAGCTTGTCAGTGAAGTAGATGATACAAATAAAACAGTACATAAGCTTTTAGACGTAGAAGAAATCGCGTACACGAGCAATCCTGTTTTAGTTTCCAACGGTGCAGCGAAACGGATTGCGGAGGTGGTCAAGCATGAAAACGCAAACAAAGCTTAATCTTATGAGGGCAGGCGGCGTAACGAGTACGCTCGGGCCGCTTGCAACCGCGGTTGCTATCAATCACGAAACATACTTTGCCTCTCGCGAAGCAGGTTGGTCACTGACGCTTGGCGGTATTATAGCGGTAATTCTTGTAGCGATTGCTGTCGCTGGAAAAGCGGGGCAGGTGCTCGGGGGCAACGTAAAGGTATTCGGTATCATTTGGGGAATGTCCATTCTCTTAGAACCGATTATTCTGAACCTGCAATTCCTTTCCGGTTTATTATTTTTCGGTGCCTGCGGAAATAAACTTATTTTTGCTCCGCAGGTCAAGAAGCTGGAAGCGCGTCTTGGTTATGAAACGGGCGCAAACGTAATGAAGGAGGCGTTGAATGGACGAACGTAACGAAGGGCAGATAGAAAATACAGTCTTGACAACGCAGCAAAAGGTGATGGCGTTTTTGAAAAAGAACGTCTACGATCTTGCAATCGTGCTAATCTGCATTGTGTATATGATCAAGAGTATTGCGGAAATCCAAAAAAGCGGCAATACGATTGTAGAAATTATAGGCAATGGGCTTGTGACGTTGTTGTTTTCCATGTCGCTTGCACGGTTATTTGAGGCAAAAGGCTTGATTGCCGGCGAAGAATCGAAAGCGTATCAAAAAGCTTTGACTGAGTATGAGAAAGCAAAACGAACGGCAGGTCAGCGCATAACCGAAATGGACGATTGGTGTGCAGAATGGAGTAAGCAGAATCACGAAAACGTAATTAAAACGAAGCTCTATCCGTATGGACTTTCTTATGAAAAGTTTACTAAGAACGAATACGATATCAGCAAATATACGGAAGAGCAGCAAAAAGAGCTGGATAAAATTCGCCTTTTAAAGACGCGGATATTAACCACGGATCAACTGATGTCGGGGGACCTTGACGATAGCCAGGAGATTGACTATAAGAAGACGACGAAAAAAGCCTATATAAAACGCTCGACGAAGGGCGATCTGATATCCAAATCGATTGTGGCAATCACGTTTGGATACTTCACCCTTTCCGCACTGTCGGGGTGGAGCTGGTCGGGCATCGTATGGGCGGCGTTTCAAACGGTACTAATCCTGGCACTCAGTGTTATGAAATATTTTAATGCCTATAACTTCATAAACGACGATATGCGCTCGAAAATAATGGATAAAACGAGCAAGCTTCGTCAATTTATCAAGGAAAAAGGCATTGTT
>JAFUMY010000067.1 GCA_017482415.1 Clostridia bacterium | reverse complement strand
AGCTTATCGTGCGGTTAGTTGAACGTAAGGAAACCTTTGTTGCGTATTTAAAGAGCAAGGAAGCCATTTCCGATTTCCTTTCGATTATTGGTGCTGAAAATTCTCTACGTAAATTTTCCGCGCTCGTCGAAAAGCGGGATCGGGCAAATCATAGCAATCGCGCGCAGAATTGCATGGCGGGGAATGCGGACAAATCCGCGATTGCGGCGGTCAAGCAGGTGGTTGCGATTGAAAAGCTATTAAAGCTGGATATTTTAAAGAACCAAACCGAGGAATTACAGGCGTTAGCCAGGGTGCGGCTTGCTAATCGCGCGATGTCGATGCAAGAGCTTGCGGATTATTTCAAGGTCAGTAAAAGCTGTTTGAACCATAGAATGCGCCGTTTATTGGAATTGGCGAAAAAGACGGAAGACGATTAAGAATAAAGAGCAACGGAAGAGATTATGACGGATTTTGTACACTTACATTTGCATACGGAATACAGCCTTTTGGACGGCGCGGCAAAGGTCGACGATCTTATCGATCACCTGGCAAAGAATAATATCAATGCCTGCGCGGTAACCGATCACGGTAATATGTACGCATCCTTGTATTTTGCAGAGGAATGCGTTAAAAAAGGCATTAAATATATCATTGGTTGCGAGCTTTACGCCACCGACGACCATTTCGATAAACGCCCCGGTACAAAGACGGAGCATATCGTTTTGCTTGCAAAAAATAAGACGGGCTACAAAAATATTGTCAAGCTCGACTCCCTTTCCTATATCGACGGCTTTTACGGCAAACCCCGTATTAGCTACGAATATATAAAGCAACACCACGAGGGGGTTATCTGCCTTTCCGCCTGCTTGGCAGGCAGAATGCCGCAGCTTCTTATGCAGGGCGATTATGAGGGCGCTAAGGAATGGGCGGCAGAGATGAAATCGGTCTTTGGCGAGGATTTCTATATCGAATTGCAGGACCATGGAATCGCAGAAGAAAAACAGGTCATTCCCGACCTTATCAAGATTGCAAGGGAATTGGATATTCAGCTTGTAGCAACCAACGACGTGCATTATATCGAGAAAGAGGACTGGGAGGCGCACGACGTTCTTCTTTGTATCCAAACGAAAAAAACGCTTGCCGACCCCAAGCGCATGAAGTTCGATACCCATGAATTTTATATGAAATCGGGCGACGAAATGTTAGAGCTTTTCAGTTACGTGCCCGAGGCGATTTCTAACACGCGAGTGATTGCGGATAAGGTGGAAGAGCCCGTATTCGACCTTACGCCGAAAGGAGACCCCATTCGTGATACATCGCTCATTCCTTTGTATAAGCCCGACGACGGGTCAACTTCGCCCGATTATCTTACACGTTTGACGTGGGAGGGCTTGCCGAAACGGTATCCCGAGATTACGGATACGATTAAGGAAAGAGCAAACTACGAGCTTGGTATTATCATTAAAATGGGCTTTGCCGATTATTTCCTAATCGTTTGGGACTATATCAACTGGTCGCGCTTAAATGGTATTCCCGTAGGCCCTGGTAGAGGCTCGGGTGTAGGCAGTATCGTTGCGTATTCGATTGGGATTACGGACGTAGACCCTTTGAAATACGATTTGATTTTCGAGCGTTTCTTGAACCCCGATCGTGTATCAATGCCCGACTTTGACGTCGACTTTTGTACAAAACGCAGGTATGAGACGATTGAATACGTGCGCAAAAAATACCATCCCGAAAACGTGGCGCAAATCGTTACCTTTGGTACGCTTGCTTCGCGCGCCGTTATCAAGGACGTGGGCAGAGTTATGGGGATTCCGTATTCCGAAACGGATAAGGTTGCAAAGCTCATGGACGGCAAATCGACCATTGGGGAATTGCTTGGAAGAAAAATCCCAAAAATCGAAAAGCAGCTCGCCGATCCCTCTTTGCCTGAGGATAAGAGGGGGGAGATTGAAAAGAATCTTGCCGAACAGAAAAAGAAAAAGAACCCTGAATTTATCGAGGTATACGAATCAAATGAAGAGCTTCGTCGAGTAATCGATATGGGCTTAAAGCTTGAAGGTATGCCCAAGAATACGTCAGAGCACGCCGCAGGCGTCGTTATCTGTAATAAGGTGCTTTCCGATAACGTGCCTCTTGCCAGAAACGGCGAGGATATCGTTACGCAGTTCGACATGAAAGAGGTTGAGGCGGTCGGCATGTTGAAGATGGACTTCCTTGCGCTCACGACCTTGACGGACATTCAAAACACACTTGAATATATCAAAGAGGGTAAGGGCATTGAGGTCGATTTCGATAAAATCGGCTTGGACGTACCCGAAGCCTATCAACTCATCTCGTCCGGGGACACGGACGCGGTATTCCAACTCGAACAAGGCGGCATGAAAAAGTTCATGAAAGAACTGCAACCGAACTGTTTGGAAGACCTAATTGCAGGTATTTCGCTTTACCGCCCTGGTCCTATGGACTTCATTCCGAAATATATCGAGAATAAGCATAATCCCGATAAGATTGTGTACGATACCCCGTATTTGGAACCGATTTTGAAAAACTCCTACGGCGTTATCGTATACCAAGAACAGGTTATGCAGATTTTCCAACAGCTTGCAGGCTATTCGCTTGGTCAAGCGGACTTGGTTCGCCGCGCCATGGCAAAAAAGAAGAAAAAAGAGCTGATGGAGCAAAAGGATAAGTTTATTTACGGCGCACCTGCGGAAGGGATTACAGGCTGTGCGTCAAAGGGGATTCCTGCCGAGGTTGCCGCAAAGATTTTTGCGGATATGGAAAGCTTTGCGTCCTATGCATTCAATAAATCCCATGCTGCGGCATATGCAGTCGTTGCCTATCGAACGGCGTATTTGAAGCATTTTTACCGCAAGGAATTCTTGGCGGGTATCTTAAACGACCGTATCGATAAAATCGAAGAAGTCTCCAAATATATTATGTATATGAAGGAGAAAAACATTGACGTTTTACCGCCTGATATCAATAAATCCAAGGATATTTTCTGGGTGGAGGGCAATGGACTTCGTATCGGGCTTGGCGCACTGCGCGGCGTCGGTCAAGAAGCGATTGCAGCGGTTATTAAAGAGCGCAATGAACACGGACTCTTTAAGGATTTTGCGGATTTCGCTTCCAGATGCTCGAAATTCGTCAACAAGCGTATAGTGGAAAGCTTGATTTATGCAGGCGCATTCGATTGCTTTGGGTATGCGCGTTCGCAGGTGGCGGCGGTTTACGAAGACGTTTTAACGCGCGTGAACGGCATGGAAAAACAAAAAGCAGGCGCACAGATTTCCCTGTTCGGTGGCATCATCGAGGAGCAGGCGATTGAGATTAAGTATCCCAACATTCCCGAGTACGAAACGATGGAAAAGCTTTCCAAGGAAAAATCCGTCCTCGGCGTATACGTCAGTGGACATCCCTTTGAAAAGTTCCTGCCGTATTTTAAGGACAAGACCTTTAATTGTTCTATGCTGAACGCCTACACGGAGAACGAGGAAACAGGGGAAAAGACGTATACCGAGCTTTCGGACGGTCAACAGGTCACGATGGGCGGTATGATTTCTGCGTATAAGAAGCTCAAAACGCGCAGCGGCTCGTTTATGGCATTCGTAACGGTCGAAGATTTGTACGGCACGGTTGAATGCGTATGCTTCCCGAAAATTTATGATAGAATCCGTGATTTCCTCGAAAACGACCGCGTGGTTTCACTTTCGGGTAAAATCAGCATCGACGACGAGAAATTACCTGCGATTATCGTGGATAAAATGACGGAGTTTACCCTTGAAGAAGCGGCGCCTCGCGCTACGGTAAATACGTCGGTGGATTATACGTCGAGCCCGAACGCTGCTCCCGTAAAGCCCGATTCGGAAAAGAAACTTTGGTTGAACGTAGACAGCTTGGACGATGCGGATATAGAAGAGCTTTTGGATACGCTTACTTTCTATGCGGGCGAAACGTCTGTCTGCTTTGTAAGGGCAGGGAAGAAGATGCTTTGTTCGCAAAAGGTAACGCCAAATAAGGCACTCATGGCAGAACTTTGTAGCTTTTTGCCTGAAAATTGCATAAAACTTGTTTAAAAGTTGAAAATAAATACCGAAAAAGATTTGTTTTTTTCAAAAGTTTTGCTATAATAGTAGTATTGAGAATATACGAGAACGCAATAGCGTTCGTGGAAAGAAGTAGAGGTATAAAAGATGAAACGTATTGGTTTATTGACGAGCGGCGGTGACGCTCCTGGCATGAATGCTGCGATTCGCGCGGTCGTTCGTTCCGGTATATATTACGGTATGGAGATGTTTGGTATCGAACGCGGCTATGCAGGTCTTATCGAGGACAGCGTAATTCCTATGGAAATGCGTAGCGTTTCGAATATCGTACAGTGCGGCGGCACCCGTTTGAGAACGGCAAGATGTCTTGAAATGCTGACGGTAGAGGGTCAAAAAAAGGCGCTTGATACCCTTGAAAAGCACGGTATCGAGGGCTTGGTCGTTATCGGCGGCGACGGCTCGTTTAGAGGCGCAAAGGTGCTCAGTGAATACGGCGTGCCTACAATCGGTATCCCTGGTACGATTGATAACGACTTAGAGTATACCGACTATACGCTTGGTTTTGATACGGCGGTCAATACCTGCTTGGATATTATCAACAAGCTCCGTGATACGATGACCTCGCACGAACGTGTTTCGGTTGTAGAGGTTATGGGCAGACATTGCGGTGATATTGCGTTGTATAGCGGCATCGCTTCGGGTGCGGAAATCATCGTTGTTCCCGAAATCGCTTTTGATATGAGTGAAATCGTATCCCGTATCAATCATTCCCGTGCGAACGGTAAGCATTCGAATATTATCGTTGTTGCGGAAGGGGTTATGAGTGCGGAAAAATTTGCGAACGCACTGCAAGCGCATACGGAATATTCCGTGCGTCCTACCTGTATCGGTCACGTACAGCGTGGCGGCTCGCCTTCGATGGCGGACAGAATGCTTGCAGCGCAGTTCGGTAATCGCGCTGTTCGACTTCTCAAAGATGGTATCGGCAACCGCGTAGTGGGTATTCGCAACAATAAGATTATCGATATGGATATCATTGAAGCGGTTTCGATGAAGAAAACGTTTAATTACGAGCTTTATGAAACACTGCAAATGATTTCAATGTAAGGAAAAATCACCGCTTCTAACGAGGCGGTTTTTTCATGCGTAATAGATGATGAAAAAATTACGAAAATCTTGAAAAATTTTCATTTTGCTATTGAAATTTTCGGGTTTGTGTAGTATAATATAATGGATTGTTAAAAAGAATTTGATTGGGGAAAGATGATATGATTTTAACGGTTTGCATGAGCCCATGCACAGACGTGACGATAGAGCTGGATTCTTTAAATATCGGCAGAACGAACGTAGTAAAAAGCAAAATGCTCACCTTTGGCGGAAAGGCGTTAAACGTAGCGGTTGGCGTAAAGCGTCTCGGCGGCGACGTGTATACTACGGGATTGATGTATAACGATAACGGTTATATGTTCGAGAATGCCTTAGATAAAGAGAATGTGCCTTTTAGCTTTGTATGGAACAAAGGTAGGGCGAGGGAAAATTATAAATTTATCGACAGCCGTTCTATGCTCACCGAGGTAAACGACGTTGGCGCGGAGGTTAGCAAGGAGAAGCTGGAAGAGGTTTTAGATTCGGTTAAAACTCTTTCGGCGAGAAGTGCCGTCACCGTGCTTTCGGGTGGGCTTCCTCGCGACGTTTCGCCGGAATACTACGGTAGACTTGCAGACGCGGTCAGCGGCAATTCTATGAAGATTTTGGATGCGGCGGGGCAGCGGATGTTTTCCGCATTGCATAGAGGGGTAGACCTTGTGAAACCGAACCTGGAGGAATTGGAAAACACCCTCGGCAGAAAGATTATGGACAAAGAGGATATGCTTTCCGCGTGTCACGAGCTTCTTGATCGAGGCGCAAAAAGAGTTTTGCTTTCGCTTGGGAAACAGGGCGCGGTCATTACGGACGGCGTTGAAGCGTATTATTGTAAGAGTATAAACGTTGCGGTAAATTCCACGGTTGGGGCGGGGGATGCAATGGTTGCGGCTGCGGCGATAGGGCTCGAACAAGGGGCTTCGCTTGCGGATATTCTAAAAAGCGGCGTTGCGGCAGGTACAGCGCGCGTTATGACAAACGGCAGCACCTCTTTTTTAAAGGAACGCTACACCGAGGTGTTGGCATCTTTGTATGTTACGCAAATTTAACGGTACTATTTTTCAGACGCTTTGCATAGAATATAGTAATGTACCCTTAAAAAAATTCTTATGCCTACGTTCGGGGAAAACCGATGCGGCACAAATGGTAGGGTCGGGAAAGACCTTTATTTAAGAAGCGGGAAACAACAGAAGAACGGTTCGCAGTACTTTGCAACATTCGTTGCAAAGTCGCAGAGCTGTAAATAATAATGAAATACTGACCGCGACGACCGTCGCGGTTTTGATTTATTGTAAAAATTGTAAAAATTTGTCGAAAGTTTCCTAAAAACCCTTGAAAAAAGTTCTAAAATCGATTATAATATTTATAAACTAATTTTAATTGCACGAAGAGAATATTTTTCTTTCATAGTTTGCATATAATAAGGAGAGACGGTTATGAATTATAAGGCTCGGCAGGATCAATTTGACAACATCAAGTGGTATGATAGTATTTTGGCAGGGAAGGACCAATGCGGATCGTATGCGTTTTGCGGTAAATGCCGCAAGAACGAGCCGTATCCTTGTGCCCGCGCAGCGCACAGACATGAAAACGGATACGTTCGTTTGGCGGTGATTCAGCGTCATTCCTAAACCGTTCAAGGAGATTGAATGAAAAAAACGGAAAAGATCGTAGCGGCGATACTTACGATGGTGATAGGCGTTTTGCTTATCGTTATGAAGGATAATTTTATCGGGATTCTTATGACGGTGGCAGGGGCGTTTTTGATTGTGCTTGGCATCGTAGATATTTTTGCACGCGCGATTCCGCCTGCGGTTGTCAAGTTCGTTTCCGCGCTCTTGCTTATCATTTGCGGCTGGGCGCTTGTCGAAGCGGTCTTATATATCGTAGCAGCGGCGCTGTTGATTTTCGGAATACTTCTTTTATATGATAAATTGAAGCATAAACCGACCTGCGCAACCTTACTTGCAAAGATTTTGGAATATGCGCTGCCTGCCGTCATGATTGCGATAGGAGTATTGCTCTTATTCTGTCAATCTGCGGCGGTAAATTTCATTTTTATCCTAAGTGGTATTTTGACTTTAATCGGCGGTGGCGTGCTATTGTTTTCCGCAGTTTATTCAGAATAAATTATGGTAAGATTTGCTTGTTTCCTATGGAAACAGGCATTTTTTTTACGTCAAAAGGCGAAAAAGATAAAAAATTATCGATTTAGCGATTTAAAATTTAATTCAAAGCGGTTCAAGCATTTGGTGTTGGACGGAAAGTATGGTATAATAAAATAGTAATATTGCGTGGGAAAGCGCATTTCGAACGAAAAATAAATCACACGGAGATAACATTATGAACAACAAAGTTACAATTATCGGCGCAGGTTCTGTTGGTGCAACGGTTGCCTATACGTTGGTAGCGACTGGTTCGGTTGCGGAGATCGTACTCATCGACGTTAACGAGGAAAAGGCAAAAGGGGAAGCGATGGATATTCTTCAAGCAACGCCCTATCTTTCGCCTGCAAAAATTTATTTCGGTACGTATGAAGACGCTGTCGGTTCGGATATCGTTGTCGTAACGTCCGGCGTAGGCAGAAAGCCCGGTCAGTCTCGTATTGACCTTACGCAGACAAACGTCAACATTTTGAAATCGATTGCTCCTCAAATCGTGAAATATGCGCCTAACGCATTGTACGTGTTTGTGGCGAATCCCGTAGACGTATTGACGTACGTGTTCTGCAAAATTACGGGCGTGCCCAAGAACCGTGTTATCGGTACGGGTACGACGCTTGACAGCATTCGTTTGCGCACCCGCCTTTCCGAGCTGTATTCGGTAAATCAGCAGCAGGTACACGCATACGTTTTGGGTGAACACGGTGATTCGTCGTTCGTAGCTTGGTCCACTGCGGATATTTCGGGGATTCCTCTTGCAGAATACGAAAACACGCTTACCGAAAAGGAAGTGTTGAAGGTTATGCCGTACACCCACGAAGAGGTAGAGGAATACGTGAAGAAGTCGGGTGGTAAAATCATCGCAGGCAAGGGCGCAACCTTCTACGGTATTGCGGCTTGCGTAACGAAGATTATTAACTGTATCTATTCCAGCGCGTACTCGATTTTACCCGTATCTACGGTACTCGACGGCGAATACGGTATTTCCGACGTTGCGCTTTCCACCCTTTGTGCAATCAGCAACGAGGGTGTCGTAACGACGCTTACGCCGAAGCTTTCCGATGAAGAGCTTGAAAAGATGAGACATAGCGCAGAAGTGCTGAAAGGCGTTATTGCGCAAATTGAAATTTAACGATAGTGGAGAAGAATTATGGAATATCGTATTGAGAAAGACACAATGGGGGAAATGCAAGTCCCTGCGGATAGATACTGGGCGGCGCAGACGCAGAGAAGCTATCAAAACTTCCGTATCGGCGATGAAATTATGCCCCGTGAAATCACCCATGCTTTCGGTATTTTGAAGAAAGCGGCAGCGCTTGCCAACCACAAACTCGGCAAACTTCCCGAAGAAAAGAAAGATGCAATTGCAGCGGCTTGCGACGAAGTGATTTCCGGTTCCTTGAACGGACATTTCCCGCTTGTCGTATGGCAGACGGGTAGCGGTACGCAATCGAACATGAACGCAAACGAAGTTATCGCAAACCGCGGTAACGAAATCGTTGGCAAAAAGCTCTTGCATCCCAACGACGATATCAACAAGAGCCAAAGCTCTAACGATACCTTCCCCACGGCAATGCATATCGCGGCGGTTATCGCAATTGAGGATAAGCTTTTCCCTGCAATGGAACAGCTTATTGCAACGCTCAAGCGTTTGGAAAAGGAGAACGAAGGGATTGTAAAGAGCGGTCGTACCCATCTTCAAGACGCAGTTCCTATCGCATTCTCACAGGAGATTAGCGGCTGGACGAATATGCTTGAAAAGACCAAGGCACAGCTTGAACTTGCGTTGCCTGGCTTAAAAGAGCTTGCTCTTGGCGGCACGGCAGTCGGTACGGGCTTGAACGCTCCCAAAGGCTTTGCAGAAGAGGTAGCTGCGCAGGTATCCGCATTGACAGGCAAAGCGTTTGTGACGGCGGAAAATAAATACCACGCTTTGACTTCGAAAGACGAGCTTGTTTTTGCGCACGGTGCATTGAAAGCCCTCGCGGCGAACCTCATGAAGATTGCCAACGACGTGCGTTGGCTTGCAAGCGGTCCCAGAGACGGACTTGGCGAAATCTTCATTCCCGAAAACGAACCTGGTTCTTCGATTATGCCCGGTAAGGTAAATCCTACGCAGTGCGAATCGATGACGATGGTAGCGGTGCAGGTTATGGCAAACGACGTAGCGGTTGGTTTCGGCGCTTCGCAGGGCAATTTCGAATTGAACGTATTTATGCCCGTAATTATCTACAATTTCTTGCAGTCGGTACGTTTGCTTGCAGACGGTATCACGTCCTTTGAAAAGAATTGTGTAACGGGAATCAAGGCGAATAAGGAAAAAATGCATCACAATCTCTATAATTCGTTGATGCTCGTAACTGCGCTCAATCCGTATATCGGCTATGAAAATGCAGCGAAGACGGCTAAGAAAGCGTATAAGGAAAACATTTCCTTGAAAGAGGCTTGCGTTGCGCTCGGTTTCTTGACGGCGGAAAAGTTCGACGAAGTATTCCGTCCCGAAGAAATGGCATATCCGCAGAAATAAACCAAGAAAGAAAAACAAAAGGTGCGTATAGATATGAAAATTAGTTATTATCCTGGCTGTACGCTTAGGACGAAAGCAAAGGAATTGGACGTAACCGCCCGTCTTTGCGCTGAGGCCTTGGGCGTACAAATGGAGGAAATCGAAAATTGGCAGTGCTGTGGCGCGGTGTATCCGATGGGTACGGACGAAATAGCCACCAAGCTTTCGGCAGTACGCGCGTTGGATTACGCAAAGCATAACGGAGGCAAGCTTTTGACTTTATGTTCGGCTTGTCATAACGTAATCAAGCGTACCAATGAGGACATGAAAACGAATGCAGACATTTGTTTCCGCGCCAATAACTATCTGAAGCTTGACGAGCCGTATAAGGGAGAAACGGAAGTTATCCATTACCTTGAAATGCTGAAAAACGTGGTTGGGTTCGATGCGATAAAAAAAGCGGTCGTAAACCCCATCAATCGTAAAATCGGCGCATATTACGGCTGCTTACTTCTTCGTCCCAGCGGCGTTATGGCGTTTGACAATCCCGAAAATCCCACGATTATCGAGGATTTCATTCGTGCAATCGGCGGTACGCCCGTCGTATATCCTTTCCGCAACGAATGCTGCGGCGCGTACGTATCACTGAAGAACAGCGAATTACCGAAGCAAAAGAGCATGAAAGTGCTTTCGAGTGCGAAAGAAAAGGGTGCGGAAGAAGTAATCACAGCTTGTCCGCTTTGCTTGTATAACTTACAGGCGAACGGTGGCGATATCCTGCCCGTGAAGTATTTCACCGAATTGCTTGCGGAAGCGTTGGGGGTGAAGGCATGACGAAAGAAGAACGTATTGAAAATTTGAACCGTCTGAGCGGCACGGACGTTAGAAAGTGCATGAAATGCGGCAAATGCTCTGGACGTTGTCCTGCTTTTAAGGATATGGACATCAAGCCCCATCAGTTCGTTTCTATGCTCGCAAAAGGCAAGATTGACGAGCTTCTCGAAAGCGAAGCAATCTGGAACTGTCTTTCCTGTATGGCGTGCGTAGAACGTTGCCCGAGAGGGGTAGCGCCTGCGGCAGTTGTAGAAGCCGTCCGCGATACGGTTGTTCGTATGCAGGGCAAAAACGGTATCAAGGCAGAGGAAATCCCGCCGATCGTCGACGAGTTGATTCCTCAACAGCTCCTTGTTAGCGCGTATAGAAAGTATAACAAGTAACTCCCCGAACGGTGTTCGGATATGTAGAAAAAAAATTCTAAAGAAAGAGAGTGAATAAAATGCAAAGAATAGGTGTTTTTATTTGTTGGTGCGGAAGTAACATCGCGGCAACGGTAGACGTAGAAAAGGTAGCGGAAGTTATCAAGAGCGAGCCGGGCGTCGTATATTCCGCAAATTACCAGTACATGTGTTCTGAAAACGGTCAGCAGCTTATCAAGCAGGCGATTAAGGAACATAACCTCACGGGCGTTGTCGTCGGTGCATGCTCGCCCAGAATGCACGAAGCCACCTTCCGTAAAGCTGCGGAGGAAGCAGGGCTTAACCCTTACATGGTAGAAATTGCGAACATTCGTGAGCACTGCTCGTGGATTCATAAAGATATGGACGAGGCTACGGAAAAAGCGGTAATCCTTGTTCGCACGGCGATTGCAAAGGTAAAGCTGAACGCGCCTTTGACGGCAGGGGAAAGCCCCGTTGTAAAACGTGCGCTTGTTATCGGCGGCGGTATCGCAGGTATTCAGGCTGCGCTTGATATTGCGGATGCAGGCTTTGAAGTAGATATCGTGGAAAAGAACGCAACAATCGGCGGTAGAATGGCACAGCTCGATAAGACCTTCCCCACGCTTGACTGCTCGGCTTGTATTTTGACGCCGAAGATGGTGGATTGCGCTCAGCACGAAAAGATTGATATTCTGTCCTACTCCGAAGTTGAGGACGTAAAGGGCTTTGTCGGTAATTTCAGCGTTAAGATTCGTCGTAAGGCAAGATTCGTTGATGAAACGAAATGTACGGGTTGTAAGATTTGTATGGAAAAATGTCCTTCCAAGAAGGGCTTGAACGAGTTTAATATGAACCTTAATACTCGTCCTGCAATCTATATCCCGTTTGCGCAGGCGATTCCCAACGTAGCGGTCATCGACCCTACGCAGTGTATTAAGATGAAGACGGGCAAATGCGGTATTTGCCAGAAATTCTGTGGCGTTGGCGCAATCGATTACGAGCAGAAGGATACGTTTATTGAGCGTCAGTACGGTGCGATTGTCGTTGCAACGGGCTTCAAGCCTATTGCGCTTGACAACTTCAACGAATACGGCTATGCGGATAACAAGGACGTTATCACTTCTTTGGAACTTGAAAGATTGATGAACGCAGCAGGCCCTACGAACGGTGTTTTGCTTCGTCCTTCCGATGGCGAGCATCCGAAGGTGGTTACCTTTATTCAATGTGTTGGCTCGCGTGATACGAGCGGTTGCGGTAAACCCTACTGCTCAAAGATTTGCTGTATGTATACGGCAAAACACGCGATGATGATTCGTGAGAAATATCCCGACACCGAAGTGCACGTATTCTATATCGACGTTCGTACACCTGGTAAGAACTACGACGAATTCTATCGCCGCGCGGTAGAACAGTACGGCGTAGACTATATCAAGGGCATGGTTGGTAAGGTATATAACGAAAATGGTAAATTGATGGTTCAGGGCTCGAACTTGATTGATAACGAACAAATTACCATCGAATCCGACCTTGTCGTACTTGCAACGGCAATTGAGCCGGAGCCTTCCGTAAGAAAGGTAGCAACGCTTTTGACGGCAAGCATCGACACCAACAATTTCTTGACGGAATCCCACGCGAAGCTTCGTCCCGTAGAAAGCCCCACGGCAGGCGTATATCTTGCAGGCGTATGCCAAGGTCCTAAGGATATCCCTGAAACGGTATCGCAGGCATCGGCTTGCGCGGCGAAGGTTATCGGGCTTCTCGTTAAGGATAAGTTAAAGACGAATCCTTGCGTTGCGTCTCCCGACGAAAATATGTGTAACGGTTGCAGCCAGTGCGCGAACGTTTGTGCATACGGTGCCATCACGTATATCGATAAAGAATTCCGTCTTGGAGGCGGTAAAACGGAAATTCGCCGTGTAGCGAGCGTGAACCCCGCAGTATGTCAGGGTTGCGGCGCATGTACGGTTACTTGCCCTTCGGGTGCAATGGATTTGAAGGGATTCAGTTCTAAGCAAATCATGTCGGAGGTGGAAGCAATATGCAAGATGTAACGACAGAAAAGAAAGAATTTACGCCGAACATCGTGGCTTTCTGCTGCAACTGGTGTTCGTATGCAGGCGCGGACCTTGCAGGTTCCAGCCGTTTGACTTATCCCGCAAACGTAAAAATCATTCGCGTACCCTGTTCTTGTCGCGTGAACCCGATGTTCATCTTAAAGGCATATCAGCAGGGCGCAGACGGCGTTATCCTTTGCGGCTGCCATCCTGGCGACTGCCATTACGTTACGGGTAACTATTACACGAGAAGAAGAATGGCAACGCTGTTTAGTTTCCTCAACTACATGGGTATCGAAAAGGAACGTACCCGCGTAGAATGGGTTTCTGCGGCGGAAGGCGCGCGTTTCTCGGCGGTAATGAACGATTTCGTAAAGACGATCACCGAGCTCGGTGAAAACAAGCGTCTTAGCGACCTCAGAGTAAAGGAGGGCGAATAAGATGAAAGACGTTGAATTGAAAATGTTAGAACGAGCAAAAGAACTGCTTGCAAGCGGCGAAGTAGCGCGCGTAGTCGGTTGGAAGAAAGGGGATTTCTGTTACGACCCTTCTCCCGCTGTATTTAAAACGGTAGAAGAGCTTGAAAACGGTTTTGTTTACGATTATTTTTGTGGCGCAAACCTTTCCAAGTACCTTATCGACGTTAGCAAGAAAGAAGGCAAAACGGCAGTATTTTTGAAGCCTTGCGATACGTATAGCTTTAATCAGCTTGTTAAAGAACATCGTATAAAGCGTGAAAACGTATACGTAATCGCAGTAGAATGCATGGCGAAGCTCGATATTGAAAAAATCAAGGCAAAGGGCGTTTCCTTTGTAACGGGCGTAGAAGTTGTGGAGAAAGACGTAAAAGTATCCTCGCTCTATGGCGAAACGACGCTGTATAAGCCTGAAATCGTGCTTGAAAAGTGCGCGGTTTGCAATAAGACGCATCAGGTTAAGGATGAGGAAATCATTCTGCACGAACGTCCCGTCCGTGACGTGAACCGTTTTGCGGAAGTAGAAAAACTCGAAGCGATGACGGAGGATGAAAGATTTGCGTTCTGGAAAGAACAGCTTTCCAAGTGTATCCGTTGTAACGCATGCCGTAACGTATGCCCTGCATGCTCGTGCATTAAATGCGTATTCGATAACCCTAATTCGGGGATTGCGGCAAAAGCGAACGATTCCGAGTTTGAGGAAAAGATGTTCCATATCATTCGCGCATACCACGTAGCAGGCCGTTGTACGGACTGCGGCGAGTGCTCGAGAGTATGTCCTCAGAACATTCCCTTGCATCTCCTTAACAGAAAATTCATCAAGGATATGGACGGCTTGTACGGTGAATACCAGGCAGGTGAATCTTCCGAAGGCAAGACACCTCTTACCTCTTATACGGAAGAGGATAAAGAGCCGAACGACGTTTTTAACGGGGAGGCAAAATAATGTTGAAAATTGCGAAAGAAAGATTAAATGATTTGTATGCAAAAATCAACGAATCGATGGGGCTTTTTATTCCCATTAAAAAGGCAGGCGAGGTAAATTATCACGTTTGGGGCGAAGGTAAAGAAGTTTCTCTTGAAACCCTTAAAACGGTAAAATCTCCGAAAAACATGTTCTTCCCTCAAAGCGAAAACATGATGAAATTCAAAACCGAGGGTAAAAATATCGAAATCATCGACGTTCGTGATGAAAAAAGACCTTTCGTTTTGTTTGGGGTAAAGCCCTGCGATTATAAGGCAATCGAGGTTTTGGATAAGGTGTTCCTTGCCGATCCCGTAGATAGCTATTATCAGTCGAGAAGAGAAGCGACGACGATTGTTACGTTGGCTTGCTCTAAGCCTGAAGAAAGCTGCTTCTGTAAAGTATTCGGTATCGATGCTACGGCTGCTTACGGCGACGTAACCACGTGGCTCGATGACGAAAATCTTTATTGGCAGGCAAACACTGAAAAGGGCGAAGCACTCACCGCGCTTTTGAAAGGGCTCTTAGAAGAGGGCGGCGAAGCGGAGGTTGCGGCACAGCAGGAAGCTACCAAGGCAATTATTGACAATTTGCCGTTTTCTAACCTCGACCTTTCGAGATTTAAGCCTGAAAACCTCAACGAACTTTTCGATGACCCCGCTTGGGCGGAAATGAGCGAAGCTTGTTTGGGTTGTGGAACGTGTACGTTCGTATGTCCTACTTGTCAATGCTTTGACATTCGTGACTTCAAAACCAGCGAAGGGGTTATCCGTTATCGTTGCTGGGATTCCTGCATGTATTCCGACTTTACGTTGATGGCGCACGGCAACAGCCGCACGACGCAAATGCAGCGTTTCCGTCAGAGATTCATGCACAAGCTTGTGTATTATCCTTCGCAGAACGACGGTTTGTATTCCTGCGTGGGTTGCGGACGTTGTGTAAACAAATGCCCTCAACGCTTGAATATCGTCAAGGTAATTAAAACTTTGGGAGGGAAAAATAATGATTAATGAAACGCTTATTCCCAAAATCGGTGTAATTACGGATATTCGTAAGGATACTCCCGACGTTAAAACCTTCCGCGTAGTTGGTACGGACGGCAAGAAGCTTTTCCAGCATATGCCCGGTCAGTGCGCGATGGTTTCCATTCCCGGTGTAGGGGAATGTATGTTTTCGATTACCTCTTCGCCTACAAACGAAGAATATATGGAATTTTCCATTAAAAAATGCGGTTGTGTTACGGAAGTACTGCACGCGTTAGAAGTAGGCGCGCAAGTCACCGTTCGCGGCCCCTATGGCAAAAACTTCCCCGTTGAAGAGGATTTCAAGGGTAAAGACTTGCTCTTTATCGCAGGCGGTATCGGTCTTGCCCCTTTGAGAAGTGTTATCAACTACGTTCGTCATTACCGTGCAAATTACGGTAAAGTGGTAATCGTATACGGCGCAAGAAGTAAGGATGACCTCGTGGATATCGACGAAATCCAAAACGAATGGGTAAACGAGCCGAATATGGAAGTCTATCTTACAATCGACCGTCCTCAAGACGGTTGGGACGGGCACGTTGGTTTCGTACCTGCATACGTAAAAGAGCTTGGGCTTGACCCCAATATGACGGCGGTACTTTGCGGCCCTCCGATTATGATTAAGTTCACGCTTGCAGGGCTTTTGGAGCTTGGCTTTGACAAATCCCGTGTATATACCACGCTCGAGCTTCGTATGAAATGCGGCGTTGGTAAATGCGGCAGATGTAACGTTGGGGACAAGTTCGTATGCAAGGACGGTCCCGTATTCCGCATGACGGAGCTTGACGAGCTTCCCGATGAGTATTAAGGAGAGAAGAACAATGGAAAATATGGTAAACGTATTTCTTTTCGGTAAACGTTATCAAGTTCCGGAAAGTTTAACGATCATGAAGGCGATGGAATACGCTGGATATCAGCTCGTTCGCGGCTGCGGTTGCAGAAACGGATTCTGCGGCGCGTGCGCAACGATCTACCGTATCAAGGGCCAGCAGGAATTAAAAACCTGCCTTGCTTGTCAACAGCAGGTGGAAGAAGGTATGTACGTAGCGACGTTGCCGTTCTTCCCGCTTGTAAAGCAGGTGTATGACATCAATGAAATTAAGCCTACGCAGCAGATTATGATGCAGCTGTATCCTGAAATCTATGCGTGTATCGGTTGTAATGCATGCACGAAGAGCTGCACGCAGGAACTCAACGTTATGCAGTATATCGCTTATGCACAGCGCGGTGAATACGAAAAAGCAGCGGAAGAAAGCTTTGACTGCGTAATGTGCGGTGTATGTTCTTCTCGTTGCCCTGCGGGTATTTCTCATCCTCAGGTAGCGCTTTTGACGCGTAGACTTACGGGTAAATATCTCGCGCCTAAGACCGAGCATTTGATTAACCGTGTAGCAGAAATCGACGCAGGTGATTGCAAAGCGGCGCTTGAAGCGATTATGAACACGCCGTTAGAAGAACAGAAAAATCTCTACAACCATAGAGAAATCGAGAAATAAGGAGGTAACGTATGTATCATTATAGCGATGAACAACTTGAATCGATGAAAAAAGTAGAAGCAAGCCGTGCCTCCCGTATTGAAAAGCTCCATGAGAGAATGACCGCAGAGGAAAAGGATGCTGTTTTGGCGGAATTCCATCCCGACTATATCACTTCCGCGTATGAAGAATTAAAAGTCGGGAAAAATAAAGGCGGTAAGGTATTGCATGAGCTTGCAGCTCTCTTGCAGGGGCATTCCCGTATCAAAGATATGGAAATCGACCTTACGAAGATTGACTACGACGTAGACGTACTCGTTATCGGTGGCGGTGGCGCAGGCTCCTCGGCGGCAATTGAAGCGCATGAACGCGGCGCAAACGTTATGATTGCGACGAAGCTCCGTTTGGGCGATGCGAACACGGCGATGGCGGAAGGCGGTATTCAGGCGGCTGATAAGCCCAACGACAGTCCTGCGACCCATTACTTGGACGCACTTGGCGGTGGTCACTTCAAGAACAAGCCCGAGCTTTTGTACAAGCTCGTAAACGAAGCTCCCGAAGCGATTTTGTGGCTTAACAACCTCGGCGTTATGTTCGATAAAGAACCCGACGGCACGATGGTAACGACGCACGGTGGCGGTACTTCGAGAAAGCGTATGCACGCTTGCCGTGACTATTCGGGCTCGGAAATCATGAGAACACTTCGTGACGAAGTATTCAACCGCGGCATTACGGTTGTGGATTTTACTTCGGCAATCGAGCTGATTAAAGACACCGACGGCAAAGTTGCAGGTGCGGTGCTCATGAATATGGAAACGAAAGAAATCTTGATTGCAAGGGCAAAGACGGTCGTTATTGCAACGGGCGGCGCAGGCAGATTGCACTATCAAGGCTTCCCCACGTCCAACCACTACGGCGCAACGGCAGACGGTTTGGTACTTGCGTATAGGGCAGGCGCGAAATTGCTTTATCCCGAAACCTTACAGTACCACCCCACGGGCGCAGCAGAGCCTACGCAAATCTACGGCGCACTCGTAACCGAAAAGGTACGTTCGCTTGGTGCGCAGCTTGTCAATAAAGATGGTGAAGCGTTCGTGTATTCCTTGGAAACGCGCGACGTAACGGCTTCGTCGATTATTCGTGAATGCAAAGCGCGCGGCAACGGTATCAAGACAACGGACGGCGAGGGCGTATGGCTGGATACGCCGCTTATCGATATTTTGAATGGCGAGGGCACGATTGAAAAGCGTATTCCTGCAATGCTTCGTATGTTCGGTAAATACGGTATCGATATCAGAAAGGAACCCATTTTGATTTATCCTACGTTGCATTACCAGAACGGCGGTATCGATATCGGCGCAAACGGTATGACGTGCATTGAAAATCTGTACGTTGCAGGCGAAGCGGTAGGCGGTATCCATGGTACGAACCGTTTGATGGGCAACTCCTTGCTTGACATTATCGTATTCGGTAGAAACGCAGGTCAGCAGGCAGGCGAAAAGTGGAAGACGGTCGAGCTTAAAGAGCTTACGCTTTCCCACGTTGATGAATTCGAGAAAGAACTTGAAGAAGCAGGTATTTCTTCGGAAGTATGCTCCCCAAAACTCCTTCCCGATTATAGAAGAAAAGCAAACTGATAAAATAGGGAAATTAGATGAAATAGTAACGGCAAAACGCACGAAGGTACGCTTTGTGCGTTTTCGTCCGTAATTTTCTGGAGGTTAAGATGGAGTATTTTTATCAAGTATTTAATTCGTTGTTGACCCCAATTTTTATTGCCTTTTTGGTGTCTACGCTCGGTTATGCAATCGGTAGCGTCAAAATCAAGGGGATTTCCTTGGGTACGGCAGGGGTTTTGTTGGTGGCGATTTTAGTCGGCGTATTGTTTTCGTTTGTTCCGCAATTTACGCTCGGTGAAAAGACAGTGACCCTTTGGAATGCTTCGAAAGAAAGCGTTTTTAGTACGATTTCCAGTATCGGTACGGTAATGTTCGTTACGGCGGTTGGCTTGATTGCAGGCCCTAAATTCTTCCGTTCCTTTAATAAGAGCATGATGTCTTACGTTATCATGGGTGCAACGATTGTTTTGGTCGGCGTTGGTATTACGATTTTGATTTCTTGGCTCGATAAGGACATGAATATTGCAATGGGTACGGGCTTGCTTTCGGGTTCTCTTACGTCTACGCCTGCATTCGGCGCGGCAAAGGAATCGGCAGGCGAACTTGCAGGCCAAGTTACCGCAGGTTATGGTATCGGGTATTTGTATGGCGTTCTCGGCGTGGTATTGTTTGTACAGCTTATGCCGAAAATCATGAAAGTGAATATTGAAGAGGAACGTGCGCATTTCGTTGCGGCGAATACCATTCAAATCAAAGAGGACGGTAAAAAGCGTTTCCAGATTGAAGAATTCGGTTTCTTCCCGTTCTTCTTAACGATTGTATTCGGGCTTTTAATCGGTTGTATCAAAGTGCCTATCGGCGGTGGAAACTATTTCAGCTTCGGTTCGTCGGGCGGTACGTTGATTGCAGGCTTGATTATCGGGCATTTTGGGCATATCGGTAAAATCGATATGAAGGTTTCTAAGAAAACGCTGAACTTCATGCGTGAATTAGGGCTTGTATTGTTCCTTGTCGGCGCAGGTGTTCCTGGCGGCGTGCGCTTTGTAGACGCGTTCGATTGGATGTATATCGTATATGGTATTATCATGGCGACGGTTCCCATGGTCGTTGGATTCCTGCTCGGTAAATATGTATTTAGACTTTCGATTTTCAACAACTTGGGCTCGATTACGGGTGGTATGACCAGTACGCCTGCGCTCGGTTCGTTGATTTCCGTTGCAGGTACGGATGACGTAGCTTCTGCATATGCGGCAACTTATCCGTTTGCACTCGTTTTGATTGTAGTATCCTGTAATTTGATGGTATTATTGCCTATATAATAAGCAAAAAAGGAAGGCGATTGCCTTCCTTTTTTATATACAACACAAAAGGCGGAAGACTATATGTCTTCCGCCTTTTGTGGCGCAGAGAAAGGGATGGCGCCTTTAGCGGCGCGCCCCGCTCGGCAATTATCAATTGCCGCCTTTGCTGTCATGTTAGTTGTTATTAAACTGAAATAGGCAAAGCGTTTTGCTCTCGCAAAACGGCTCCAACCCTCAAATCCCTTTCTAAATCTGAATAAACAAAAAGAGATATACCTAATGGTATATCTCTTTTTGTGGCGCAGAGAAAGGGATTTGAACCCTTGTATACATTCCTGCATAACACGATTTCGAATCGTGCGCGTTCGACCGCTCCGCCATCTCTGCAAACAGCTTTTATATTATATCGTATTTCCTAACAAAAAGCAACTGTTTTTACGTTGGTTTTATGATTTTTCTATAAAAGCCATAATTCTAATTCTGTTAAATTTTTTCTACGTTAATCAGGTTTGAGTTACCGCTCTTGCCATTTGGCGTACCGCCTGTAATGACAATAGTATCGCCTTTCTTTACCAAACCGCTCTTTTTAGCGATTTCCTTAGCGAAATAGAACAAGATATCAATCGAGGTATATTCGTCCGTAATTGCAGGCAATACGCCCCAGCTTAATGCTAATTTACGGTAAGCATGAATATCGGTCGTAATACCGATGATATTGATATTCGGACGGAAACGAGAAACCTTTCTCGCCGTACCGCCGGTGCGAGTACAAACAACGATTGCGCTTGCGTTCAAGTCTTTTGCGAGCGTTGCTGCGGAATGGGAAAGAGCTTCTGAAGTGGTTTCAATTTCAAAGTTTTCAATCGTTTGAATATATTCGATATGTTCTTCGGCATGTTCAACGATTTTTGCCATTGCGTTTACCGATTGCACGGGATAGCTACCTGCTGCGGTTTCGCCCGAAAGCATGACGGCAGACGTACCGTCGTAAACGGCGTTCGCAACGTCGGAGATTTCCGCACGCGTGGGACGAGGGTTATGAATCATCGATTCCAGCATTTCCGTTGCGGTAATAACGCGTTTACCGTGAATACGGCATTCGGAAATGATATGCTTTTGTACGTTGGGAAGCTCCACGTAAGGGATTTCTACGCCCAAATCGCCGCGCGCAACCATAATACCGTCCGAAACTTCCATAATCGACAAGAGGTTATTTACGCCCGCGCGGTTTTCAATTTTTGCGATAACGTCGATATCCTTTCCGCCGTTTGCGGCAAGGAATTCTTTTGCGTCCAATACGTCTTGAGCCTTGGAAACAAAGGAAAGTGCAACGAAATCAACGTCTTGCTCGATACCGAACAAGAGATCGGCTTTGTCCTGTTCAGACAGGAAATCAAGGTGCAATTCTTTGTCGGGGAAAAACATGGATTTGCGGCTAGAAAGCTCGCCGCCGACTTCCACGACGCAGCGCACCTCGGGGGATTTTACTTCCGTTACGCGGAAAATCATCAAACCATTATTCAAAAGGATTTTATCGCCGGGCACTAAATCTTCACAAATTCCTGCATAAGATACGCTTACACGGTTTATATCGCCTTCGATATCCTCAGTAGTAAAGACGAAAGGATCGCCGTCGTTTAAAAGAATTTTGCCATCCTTGAATTTTTTAATGCGGAATTCAGGTCCTTTTGTATCCAGCATAATCGGCAAGGGGAGTTGTTTTTCCTCGCGTACTGATTTAATCATAGCAATCGTTTTGGCGAAGTTTTCATGCGTGCCGTGAGAAAAGTTTAAGCGCACGATATCCATGCCAGCGTCTGCCATTTTGGCAAAGGTTACTTTATTATCACTCGCAGGGCCAATCGTGCATATAATTTTTGTCTTTTTCATAATGATTCTCCTAAAATTGTAAAACAATTCCCGTGAAACGTTGGTTTCAAGGTTCAAACTTCCCCTTATAATTTCGAGATAATTATACTACTACTATGTAAAAATGCAAGAGAAATTCTTTCATAAATATATGGGATTCTTTCAATATTAAAACTGGTGAAATATGTTGTAAATTTTCTCTATAATAAATTAAAAAAATTCCTAAAAATAGCATGGGAAATAAGATGCTTTTTTATAAAAAAAGTGGTATAATATAAAACAGATTTGAGTTTGTTATACGGTCGCGGGGCTGAAAGGCCATGAGGAAAGTCCGAGCTGCATAGGACAGGGTGCCTGATAACGTCAGGCGAAGGTGACTTCCGGGACAGTGCAACAGAAATAAACCGCCAAAATCTTTTGATTTTTGGTAAGGATGGAAAGGCGAGGTAAGAGCTCACCGATACCGTGGTAACACGGTATGCCATGTAAACCCCACCCGCTGCAAGATTGGGTATTCGTCAATAGGGCTGTCCGTCCGACGAATACCGTGAATATCGCTTGAGCTTATCGGTGACGGTAAGCCTAGATAAATGACCGTACACGACAGAACTCGGCTTACAGACAGACTCGAATCCCTTTAAAACTCTTTCCTTTTTAATGAAGAAGGGGAGAGTTTTTCTTTTAAAAAATCACTGATTATGTCTAACATAGGTATTATTTCACGCATAGAATACGCCTGAATCCCTTTAAAATAAAGGATTATGTCACACATAATAATTATGCGTGGCGAAGTAGTTGAGTGTTCTTTTGCAAAAAAAGATTGACGTTTTTTGCATAGTACAAACAGTCAAAAACATACGATAAGCCAGTGAGGTGTGAGGATGTTTTTGGATTTTATTTGGACGTTGCTTGGGCGGATTGTCTTTTTTACGGGTTCGATTGGGACGAAAAATTCCTTTCCGAAGCCGCTCTCAAAGGAGGAGGAAGAACGATATTTGGAGTTGGCTGCGCGAGGGGATAAAGAGGCGAGGGATATTTTGGTGAAGCATAATATGCGGTTAGTTGCGCATATTGTCAAAAAATACACGGGCGCGGCGGAAACGGATGATTTAATTTCGGTCGGCAGTATCGGATTGATAAAGGCAATTGGGACGTATAAACCAGGGCACGGAACGGCGCTTGCGACGTATACGGCGCGGTGCATTGAAAACGAGATTTTAATGCTCATTCGGGCGAATAAAAAGCATAAAAACACCTTATCGTTGTCCGATCCGGTTGGGACGGATAAAGACGGTAACGAACTGACGCTCATGGACCTTCTCTTTGAAAAAGAGGATTGCGTATTCGAGCAGGTGGAGCATTCCGTACAGAGAGAAAAACTCTTAGAGCAAATTCAAAGGATATTATCGGAGCGAGAGTATACAATTATCTGTTTAAGGTATGCCTTAAAGGGCGGGATTCCATTGCCACAGCGTGAAGTTGCCAACGTTTTAAAGATTTCAAGATCGTACATTTCTCGTATTGAAAAACGAGCCATAGAGCGACTTCGAGTGCGTCTACGTCCCGAGGATTTTTTAGATTAAAAGAAACGCCTTTCGGGGCGTTTTTTATTTTTTGGGGAGCGAAAGTGGATAAAATTAAGTGTTTCTATGAAAAAAATTCCAAAAAACAGAAAATTTTTTTATTCGTGCAGTTGAATTTTCTTAAAATATATGGTATACTAATAGTTGGTATAAGGTGTTTACGTGTAAAATAAGCAGCTTGTTTTGCAAAATCGCCTAAAACTTTTATATAGGAAAAAAATTATTGGAGGAATTCATAATGACAATATCACAAGATGTTGCACAGATGTACTGCGTTGCGAAAGGCTCAGGCGTTGCTCGTCATGAAAATGCCGATATTCCAGAAGAATGTAAGTGGATTCATGCGAAAGAGATCAAAGAAATCAGCGGCTTTACACAAGGTATCGGTTGTTT
>JAFUMY010000066.1 GCA_017482415.1 Clostridia bacterium | reverse complement strand
TAATCACTTTATCCAACAAATGTTCTCAGTTTTCCGTTGAACATATAAGAAGTTTCAAATAAAAAATTGAAAAGCGATAACTGTTGAGTTCGAGTCAGTATTGAAAACCTCAAAGGTTTAGAATAGGTCATAAAACACACGCAAGCGCACCCCTCTTGGGGTGCGTTTCATTTTGTAATATAGCAGATAGTTTATCAAAAACCCAATTGAATCATCATAAAAAATGACGGAATTATTTTCAGTTTTATCATTGACAATAGGGAAAGAAAAGGGTATAATAAGACAGAAAGGCATAGCCTTTATAGTATGGAGGAGAGTATGGCATACGAATATATTGAGAGATTTAAAAAATTAGGCTTTGGTTTATTTTGTCATTTTGGTTTGTATAGCAAGCTTGCTAAGGGGGAATGGGCGTTAGAAATCCATAAGCTCGACCAAGCTGAATACAACAAACAAATGGAAAGCTTTGAAATTGAAAAAGATTGGGCAAAAAAGCTCGTTGCAACAGCAAAGAGCGCAGGGTGTAAATATATTACGCTCACGACCCGTCACCACGACGGCTTTTCGCTGTTCGATACCTGTGGCTTAAACGAATTCGACGCGCCCCATTCAGCATGCGGTAGGGATCTTGTGCGTGAGTTTGTGGACGAGTGTAATGCCGAAGGCATCATTCCGTTCTTCTATCATACCTTGCTCGATTGGTATAATCCCGATTATAACGAGAATTTCCCTCGCTACATTGATTACCTTATCAATAGCGTAGAAATTCTCTGCAAAAATTACGGCAAAATCGGTGGGCTTTGGTTTGACGGTTTCTGGAATAAACCGCACGAAAATTGGCAGTTCGACCGTTTGTATGCAATGATTCGTAAATATCAGCCCGAAGCAATGATTATCAACAATACAGGGCTGAGCGCACGCGGTGAAGTCGGGCATCCAGAAATCGACTGCGTAACATTTGAAAGAGGTAAGCCCACGTTTGTGGATACGAGCAAGAAACCGATTGCAGGGGAAATGTGCGAAGGTGTTACCGATCATTGGGGTTTTGCGGCGGGCGATCTTTGCTTTAAATCCATACCTACCCTTATCGAAACGCTGCTTGATTGCAGAAAATACAACTGTAACCTTTTGTTGAACGTCGGTCCGAAAGGGGACGGTACGTTGACGGTGATTGAAACGGAAATTTTGAAATACATAGGCACTTGGGTACAGGCAAATGCAGAGATGGTATACGACGCCGTGCCTGCCGATATCCAAGCGGATAATGCGAATATTTTTGTAAACGGTGAATATTATTATGCGGCGGTTCGCAAGGTTCCGATGGCGGCGAACGTCAACGTTACGATTTTGGAGGACAATAAAATAATCAAGCTGCATACGGATAAAACGATTACGGACGCGGTTTGGTTGAACGACGGACAAGCGGTAACCATGATAGACGGGCAGACCTTTAAGGCAGATCCATTTTCGTATGGTACGAGCGGTAGCGTCCGTGTTGCAAAATTCAAGCTGAAATAATTTATAGGTAAAACAAAAAGAACGCTCGTTTTTTGAGCGTTCTTTTTTGCGTGTGTTTATGTAAATTCTACAATTATTGCTGATTAGCTTGCGCCTTTTCCGCGAGCTTTTTCGCGTGCTCTTCTCTGGCACTGGTCTTGCCTTCGGGGGAGATTTCACCTGCTTTCGTCAAGGCAATCTTGGTAAGCAGAGGTCCGATAAGCTCGTAAACAAGTACCGCAAAGAGAGTGATATTCAATACGATGCTTGCAATCTGCAAGCCGTTTGCGCCCAAGCTTGCAACGTTTTGCTGTACGAGGTTTGCCATGCCCAACGCAACGCCTGCCTGGGGCAGTAGGGTGATACCGAGATATTTTACGATTTTATCATCGGCTTTTGCGAGCTTAGAGCTAAGCAATGCACCCGAATATTTACCTGCCGAACGGCTGATGATATACACCACGCCAATCAAAACGATAATACCGCTTGTGAATACGGAAAGGTTCAATTCCGCGCCGCTTAACACAAAGAACACAGCGAAAAGTGGCGAAGTCCAACGGTCGACTCTGTCCATAAGCTCTTCCGAGAAATCGCAGATATTACAGAAAATCGTGCCGAGCATCATGCAGGTGAGCAAGGGCGAGAAGCCGATTTCAACCTTACCGATATGAAACTTAATCAGGGATAAGCCGATGGTCATAAGCAAGAAGCCGACGGACACGGAAAGTCGCTTGGAACGGGAATGGAAGAATCGTTCGCAGAAAGAGAAGATGCCGCCCATGAGCGCGCCGAGCGCGAGCGAAAGCACGATTTCGAGTAAGGGATTGACGATGATAGATACTGGGTCTACCGCGCCCGAACCGAGTGCCTTGGCAATACCGAACGAAACGGCGAATATAATCAAACCAACTGCGTCGTCCAGGGCAACTACGGGCAAAAGGGTGTCGGTGACGGGACCTTTCGCTTTATACTGCTTGACGACCATGAGGGTTGCCGCAGGCGCGGTTGCCGAAGCGATTGCACCGAGGATAATTGCAGCCTCCAAAGGCAGTGCCGTGGGGTTGATGTAATGCAATACAATCAGTGCGGCGTCTACAAGCAAGGTGGTGACTACCGCTTGTAAAATACCGATAATCGTTGCCTGTTTACCAATTTTCTTTAATTGAGATACACGAAACTCGTTCCCAATCGAGAAAGCGATAAAGCCAAGCGCGACTTCACTCAAAATAGAGAATTTTTCCACGTGCGCTATAGAAATGAAGCCTAAGCCCTCGATGCCCAATTTCCCCAAAACATAGGGACCGATTAAGATACCCGTAACGAGGTAGGCTGTAACCGCAGGGAGCTGCGCGAGCTTAGCCAAACGGGAAAGCATCATACCGCCGAGCAGGGCGATTGACAGGCTTAACAATATTGTTGCCGTTTCCATAAGAGTTTGCCTCCGAAATTCTGTTAATTTTCTTTAATTCGAAAAACATTATACTACTTCTATGTGTGAAAAGCAAATGAAAGTGCGTTAAAAAATGAATTTTTTAAATAGAAATTTCACAGGTGGGCATTTGAGAAATTGACAATACAAAAAAATCGGGCTATAATAGTAAACAACGGAAAACAAGGAGAGAATAGAAAATGTATCAAATCGTCGGCAAGAAATCGCTGAATCCCACGGTAACGCAAATGGAAATCTATGCGCCGTTCGTGGCAAAGAAAGCGCTCCCGGGGCAGTTTATTATTCTGCGCGCGGCAGAGGATGGGGAGCGTATTCCGCTCACGGTTGCAGGGTACGACCGTGAAAAGGGCACCGTTACCATTATTTTCCAAATCGTCGGTGCAACGACGGAGCTTTTAAACCATAAAAACGTCGGGGAGTATATTCCCGATTTCGTAGGGCCTTTGGGCAGACCCACGCATACCGAGGGCTTGAAGAAGGTCTGCGTAGTCGGCGGCGGCGTCGGTTGCGCGATTGCGTTGCCCGTTGCGCGTGCGCTGTTCGAACAGGGCACGAAGGTCACCTCTATTATCGGGTTCAGAAATAAAGAGCTCGTGATTTTGGAAGAGGAATTCAAGGCATGCTCGAATAACTTTTACATGATGACGGACGACGGCTCTTACGGTGAAAAGGGCAACGTTTGCGTGCCTTTGAAAGCGCTTTTGGAAAAGGGCGAAACCTTCGACGAGGTCATTACCATCGGGCCGCTCATTATGATGAAATTCGTTTGCATGACGACGAAAGAATACGGTGTGAAAACGATTGCGAGCATGAATCCAATCATGATCGACGGTACGGGTATGTGCGGCGGTTGCCGTCTGACGGTGGGCGGACAAATGAAGTTCGCTTGCGTAGACGGACCTGAATTCGACGGACACGAAATCGATTTCGACGAGGCGATGAGCCGTTCGAGGTCGTATGCCGATTTTGAGGCGAGGGAACGGGAAGCGACCTGTAACCTGTTTAAAAAGGAGGTGCAGTGATTATGGCGAAGTTTAATATGAATCCTTTAAAAAATCCGATGCCCACGCAAGACCCCGAGGTTAGAAACGGCAATTTCAATGAAGTTGCGCTCGGTTACACGGCAGAAATGGCAATCGACGAGGCAAAGCGCTGTATCGGCTGTAAAAACCGTCCCTGCGTTTCCGCTTGCCCTGTCAATATTAAAATTCCCGAATTTATCGGAAAGGTAGCGGAAGGTGATTTTGAAGCTGCCTATCAAATCATTGCGGAGGATTCCGCTTTGCCTGCGGTTTGCGGCAGAGTTTGCCCCCAAGAAACACAGTGCGAGGGCAAATGCACGCGCGGTATCAAGGCGGGCTGTGAAGCGGTCGGGATTGGTAGATTAGAGCGTTTTGTTGCCGATTGGCATAACGAGCATTCGCAGGATAAACCCGTACCTGCCTCCTCCAATGGGCATAAAGTAGCGGTGGTCGGCAGCGGCCCTGCCGGGCTTACCTGCGCAGGGGATCTTGCCAAGCTCGGCTATGAGGTGACGGTATTCGAGGCGTTGCACGTTGCAGGCGGCGTACTCGTGTACGGTATTCCTGAATTCCGTTTGCCGAAAGCAATCGTGCAAAAGGAAGTAGACAATTTAAAATTGCTCGGCGTAAAAGTGGAAACGAACATGGTTATCGGTAGAGTCATTACGATTGAGGAATTAAAGGAAGAATACGGCTTTGACGCGGTATTTATCGGCAGCGGCGCAGGCTTGCCTAAGTTTATGAATATTCCTGGGGAAAGCTTGAAGGGCGTGTATTCCGCCAATGAATTTTTGACTCGTTCCAACCTCATGAAAGCCTATAAGGCAGACGGGCATACCCCCATTCAGCGCGGCAAATGCGTGGCGGTTGTGGGCGGCGGCAACGTAGCCATGGACGCGGCGCGTACGGCAAAGCGTCTTGGCGCGGAGGTGCATATCGTCTATCGCCGCGGCGAGGAGGAATTGCCTGCTCGTCGAGAGGAAATCGAGCATGCAAAAGAAGAGGGCATTATTTTCGACCTTTTAACGAACCCTACGCGCATTTTGGCAACGGAAACGACCGACCCCAAAGACCCGTCTTTCGGTTGGGTCAACGGAATCGAATGTATCCGCATGGAGCTTGGCGAACCCGACGAGAGCGGCAGACGCTCTCCCAAAGCAGTTGCAGGAAGCGAGTTTATCATTCCCGTCGATTGCGTAATTATGTCGCTTGGCACTTCGCCGAATCCCTTATTAAAGGCGACGACCCCCGGGCTTGAAACGCTTAGAAGAGGGGAGATTGCGGTGGATGAAGTGGGGAAAACCTCTATCGAGGGCGTGTATTGCGGCGGTGACGCGGCAACGGGCGCGGCGACCGTCATCAAAGCCATGGGTGCGGGTAAAGTGGCTGCAAAGGCGATTCACGAGTATATCCAAAACAAATAAAAAGCGAAAAATCGATAACGCGTGGGTAACGATTTGCCTGCGCGTTTATCATATTTATCATATGTGATAAAATTGTGAAATAAATTTCCCCAAACTATTGACAAAGGCGAAAAGGAGTGGTATAATTTATATATAAATTCTTTCGCGGCTCCCATATTAACCGCGCAGGAAACCACTTCAAAACGGAACCAATCAAGACGGATTTTTCAAAAAAGCAAGGGGAGCGCTCCCCTTTTGTTAGGTTTTACCTAACAAAAAAATCTTTAATGGAAGGACGGCTCGATTAGGCGAAGAAAAAAATCGAAAACGGAGGTAACTTATGAAAGTATGGAAAAGAGCCGCTGCGCTTGTATGTGCGCTCGGTTTTGTAGGTGCAGGCGTTGCTTGTAAGAGCGAGACGGAGAAAAAACTCGAAGAAATGACCCCTCAGACACAGATTGAGGACGTAGTTGCTTCGTTGGATGGTGTAAAATCCTTGAAGTTTTCCGTGGATGCCAAAGCGGAATTAAAGGGCACGATGGAAGGCGAGCAGGGTAACATGAAAATGGACGCAGGTATCGACCTTTGGCTTAGCAAAACGGACGATTTTATCGACGCAAAAATCGTAATGGATTATAACATGAC
>JAFUMY010000065.1 GCA_017482415.1 Clostridia bacterium | reverse complement strand
CGAGCTTGTACCCACAAAACCTGCAATATGGTCTTGATGCGCGTGCGTTGCAATGACGTATTCCAAAACGCCGTCCTCGCAATATTGATTTACGTATTCCGTAATTGTTGCAGCCGAGCTCTGCCTCGAACCTGCGTCGATTAGAACCTCCACGTCTCCGACCTTAATCAACGTAGAATCTCCCGTATATTTATTGCCAAGCTCTAAGAAATGAATGCTAAATTCATTCGTTTCGATATCCTCTACACTGCTCGAAGCCTCAAAAGAGCCATCAGCAGAATCCTCGTTGGACGCGAAAGAAGAATTTTCGAACGAGCTATGTATAGAGGAATTGGAATTTGAGCTGAAATTCAAATTGGAGCTTTCATTTTTTGAGGAGCTACTCTCTTTCTTGTTTGAAACGGAGAAAGCTGTATCCGAAAGGGATTCTGAGGAGAAATCGGAGCTTAAACTCGACACTGCCCCCATGTTTTCCAAAATACTCTCTAACGCGCCAGACGCGCCACAAGCCGAAATGGAAACTGTGCCCATAACCGTCGCCAACAAACAAGCTATTCTTTTTAGATTTTTACGCATATATGAACCTCGCGTATATTTTTAAAAAACTGCCGTCGAAGCGAGCCTCGACGGCAGTTTATTTGTCATATCCTTAACCCGAAATTACATGGATTCGTGAATGGTTCTGGAAATAACGTCATCCTGCTGTTCCTTCGTAAGCTTGATAAAGTTTACCGCATAACCGGAAACACGGATGGTGAGCTGGGGATACTTTTCAGGATGCGCCTGTGCATCCAAAAGAGTTTCACGATCGAATACGTTTACGTTGAGGTGATGACCGCCATCGCCAACGTAGCCGTCCAACATGCTAACCAAATTATCTACTCTGTTCGACATAATATTATCTCCTTTTAATTTTATTTTTTTCTTTCGCCTATCCTATCAAGAACAGGCGAAAGCGTTTAGCAAATTGCTTAGTCCTCTTTACCGAGGGATGCGGGCATAATCGAGAAGGTGTTGGAAATACCGTCTCTCGAATACTCGTAAGGAAGCTTCGCAACCGATTCAAGGGATGCCAAAGCACCGTTGGAGTCTCTGCCGTGCATGGGGTTCGCACCGGGAGCGAGAGGGGTACCTGCTCTTCTACCGTCGGGCGTGTTACCCGTCTTCTTACCGTATACAACGTTCGACGTAATCGTAAGAATCGAGGTCGTAGGAACGCTTTCACGATAGGTGTAGTGGCTCTTAATCTTCTTCATGAAGGTCTTCAAAAGCCATACAGCGAGTTCGTCTGCTCTATCGTCGTTGTTACCGTATTTAGGGAATTCGCCTTCGATACGGAAATCTACTACGATACCGTCTTCGTTACGAACGGGGTATACCTTCGCATATTTAATAGCAGACAAGGAGTCAGCCGCGCAGGAAAGACCTGCGATACCCGTTGCAAAGAAACGACGAACTTTCGTATCGTGCAATGCCATTTCCAACGATTCGTAGCAGTATTTATCGTGCATATAGTGGATAACGTTGAGGGTGTTTACGTAGAGCTCTGCAAGCCACGTCATCATGTTATCAAACTTCGAAATAACTTCGTTGAAATCAAGCGCGTCGTTGCTGGTGATAGGCATAAATTCGGGGGAAACCTGCATGGGCTTGCCCGTCTTCTTATCCTTCATAAGCTCGTCTTTACCACCGTTGATAGCGTAAAGCAAGCATTTTGCAAGGTTCGCTCTTGCGCCGAAGAACTGCATGTCTTTACCGACCTTCATACAGCTTACGCAGCAAGCGATACAGTAGTCGTCACCCATTTCAGGACGCATCAAATCGTCGCTTTCGTACTGGATGGAAGAGGTACGGATAGAGATTTCTGCACAGTATCTCTTGAATGCGATGGGCAATCTCTTAGACCAAAGCACGGTGAGGTTAGGCTCGGGTGCAGGGCCAAGGTTGTCAAGGGTGTGCAGAACACGGAACGAGTTCTTCGTTACGAGGGATCTGCCGTCTACGCCCATACCGCCGATAACTTCCGTTACCCACGTAGGGTCGCCCGAGAACAATTCATTATATTCCTTCGTTCTCATAAACTTCACAATACGAAGCTTCATGATGAAGTGGTCCATGAATTCCTGTGCTTCCGATTCGGTAATCAAGCCTTTCTTCAAGTCACGTTCGATATAAATATCGAGGAAGGTGCTGTTTCTACCGATGGACATTGCCGCACCGTTCTGATCCTTAACTGCACCAAGGTAACCAAAGTACAATGCCTGGATAGCCTGTTGTGCCGTTTCAGCGGGCTTAGAGATATCACAGCCATAGGTAGCTGCCATTTCTTTGAGCGCTTTAAGCGCCTTAATCTGCTCGGAAACTTCTTCGCGGTCACGAACCTTATCAGGGGTCATAGTGCCGCCCATAGCGAGCTTGTCTTCTTCTTTTCTTTGAATGAGGTAATCCACACCGTAAAGTGCTACACGACGGTAGTCGCCTACGATACGGCCTCTGCCGTAACCGTCGGGAAGACCGGTCAAGATGTGTGCGGAACGAGCCGCTCTCATTTCAGGCGTATACGCATCGAAAACGCCTTCATTGTGCGTCTTACGGTACTTCGAGAAGATTTCTCTTACGGAATCATCCAATTCGTAGCCGTAAATCTGCAATGCGCTTTCGGAAATACGAATACCACCGAAGGGCTGCAAGGAACGCTTGAAGGGTTCATCCGTCTGAACACCTACGATTTTTTCCAAATCCTTGTCAAGGTAGCCTGCGCCGTGGGACGTAAGCGTGGAAACGATTTTCGTATCCGCATTCAAAACGCCGCCTGCTTCGCGTTCTTTTTTGGACAAATCACAAACGATTTCCCAAAGCTTTTTCGTTGCTTCTGTTGCGGGAGCAAGGAATGTTGCGTCCCCTTCGTAAGGCGTGTAGTTGCGCTGAATGAAATCACGCACGTCTACTTCGTCATTGCACCATTTACCGGGAACAAATCCTTCCCAACCTTTGTATTGCATCATATCAGTACTCCTAAAATTTATTTTCTCTTTTATTTCAAACCCAGCCGAAATTTTCGGCAAGCGGTATTGTTTCCGTAGTTATTTTTTGAGCGCTTTGCGTTCTTCAAGCTTCGCGTCCAGCCAAATCTCTAAAATTTCTTCCGGCTGAAAGCCCGTGCATCTCGCAAAAATTTCCCCATCGTCCATCAAAAGAATCGTGGGCACTTTCTCCACTTCCCAAGCCTCCATAAGCGGCATCGTGGAATAATCTGCCTCTACGTGCACTAAGCGCACGTCGTTGCGCGCATCGCAAAGCTCTTTTAAAATCGGCATCAGCGTCAGGCAGTTCGCGCAGGATTCTCCGCTCACTTCCACACAGCAAAGCCCTTTTAAATGCTCTTTGTAGTCCTTTTCGTTCATTATCGTCCCTCACATAAAATCCGTTTTGCGTTGAGCACACGTTCCTTCGTCGGTGGCTCCAAGCCCTCGAGCGGATATTTAAGCCCCAGCTTTTCATATTTCACCGTGCCCATAGTATGGTAGGGTAAAACCTCTACCCTTTCCACACACGAAAGCCCGTCGATAAACGCGCGCGTTTTTTGCAGCGTTTCGTCCGAATCGGTAATCCCAGGCACCAACACCTGACGAATCCACGTCGGTTTTTTATGCGCGTCTAAGAATCTCGCAAACGCCAAGGTGTTTGCGTTGCTCTGTCCCGTCAATTCCTTACAAGCACTATCGTCGATATGCTTGATATCAAGAAGGAATAAATCGGTGAGTGCCAACAGCTTTTCATGCTTTTCCACACTCGCTGCGGAAGCTTCGTTAAAGGTGATCCCCGAAGTGTCCACGCAGGTATGGATTCCTTTCTCTTTCAAAAGGCTAAACAGCTCGATTACAAAATCAATCTGCACGAGCGGTTCGCCGCCCGTTACCGTAACGCCGCCCTTGTCACCAAAGTAATTCTTATACCGAAGCGCCTTTTCCACGACCTCTTCCGCCGTATACTGTGTACCGCCCTGTCCCCAAGTATCGGGGTTATGGCAATATTTACAACGAAGCGGACAGCCCTGTAAAAAGATAACGTAGCGAATTCCCGGCCCGTCCACGGTACCAAAGGACTCGAAAGAATGAATATGTCCCGACATTGTTTCCTCCTATGTACCGAAGCCTACGCGTTTTTTCTTTAGAAAAAAGCCCAAAACCGTCCAAAAAAACGATATTTCCTTTTTTCCATTCCTTATTATATCAAACAACTTATATTTTGTCAATCCTTTGCGATTATTTTTTTTATCTTTTTCACTTTTTATACGCAAGAAGGATTTACCAAGCCCACAAAAACTTTCCAAGCCTTGAAAAATGAGAAAGAACCGCGATAAAATCGCAGTTCTTTCCAACATCAAAAAAGGAGTTTAACACATCTTGTAATCGAGTTATTACGAAGGCTTTTCCTTCGACGTTTCTATTATAACCCGAAATTTTAAAAATTTCAATACCTTTTTGAAAAATTCTTTGAAAATTTTTTACGACTTAAAAATGAACACCTTTCGTCCCACGTAATTAAAGACGAGCACTACGCAGGTCATAATCACCTTTGCCAACCATTTCGCCCAAGTCGTGCCCAAAAGATCCGTCGTTCCAAACAATGGAAATTCAGGTAAAATCGCAACGAGCAATAAGATTCCCACTTCGGTGATTGCCAAACCAATCAAGCCGATTACGGTAAAAAGCATAAAGGATTTTTTCGACGACGCCTCTTCTTGATTGCGAACCGCACGAAAAACGAATTTCACGGAAAGTATCCAGTTTACGATAAGTCCAACGCAAAACCCAAACGCCGTTGCTAAAATCAGCGATACCGTCGTCCACCAAGCCGCATCGGATACAAGCGGGAACAGCACTCCGTCAAAAAGCCAGAATACAATATAATCCACCACTGTTGCCGTACCGCCAACCAATAGGAATCTAAAAATTTCCCAAAAGAGCTGTTTCTTTGTCTGCTGTACGTGTTTTTCTTCCATAGTTTATTCTCCTCTCGACCTAAAATTACCCGACTGCACACAAAAACAAGGGTACCATGTACACGATTACGACGATAAACGCACCTGCGGCAATCCATGCCCAGTACAGCGTTTCTTCGCCGATTTTAGGTATTTTAAGCGTAT
>JAFUMY010000064.1 GCA_017482415.1 Clostridia bacterium | reverse complement strand
GCTATCGTGGCTAAGAATGGAAAGATAACCGCCGCTGCCGCCTACGTCACGAAGCAGGGTATCCTTTTCCACAAACGTACTTTCCATAATAGGATAATCGAAGAAATCCATCTCAAGCTTGTCGCTTCCTGCATACGAAAGACCCTGACCTGCGTAGTCGAGAATTATTTGAGGAGATTTCTTACCTGCGCTCTGCGAACGGAATTCGCTACGGAATGTAGCCTGCGATTTTTGAAGCACGTCGGGCTGCAAATAGGGTTCCATTTTCTTAAACTGCGAAATGAAATCCTTATACTTGTCGCTCTTTGCACCTACGTAGTGCGCTTCTTCATCGTCGAGAACAAGGTTAAAGAACTTCGTCGGCTGTACGTTATAGCCGCTATCGCTTTCAGGATCTTCTGCGGTAAGGTCTACTTCGTAATCCGCATCCGACACGATCATATTGTATTCGTTTCTATAATAGTAGTCGCCGTATACGCGAAGGAGCCAAGTAAACTGGTTAGAGTCCACCGATTCAGCGTCCAACGAAATACCGAGAGGATTTTCATATCCTACCGCTTCCATCTTCGCGCAAAGATTGATCATATCATCCCACGTTTTAGGCAATTCCGTTACCCCTGCTTCTTCCATGGCATTTCTGTTGACGAACCATGCCGTTTGCAGGTTTTCCGTGTTCAAAAGGTATACGCTCGTATCCGAACCAACGCTACCCGTTATGTACGCTTCTCTGTTCAAAACGCCGTTCCAATACTGATTCGCACCTGCATATGGGTTCTTTTTATACACGTCTGCATACATATTTACGCAATGTTTGGAGGTATCCGTCAAAAGATTGCCCTGTACGATATCCCATTCCGTCTTGGAGTTGCCTGCCTCGAAATTCAACGTTTCCTTATATTTGTCCGCCGAAAGAGAGGTGTTCAATTTTACGAATGCCGTACCGCCGTGAATACGCTCGTATTCATCTGCCAATGCCTGCCAGCCCTTTTCCGTGCCCTCGAATACGATGGCTACGTCGATTTGACCTTCTTGGGGCGTGATATTCGCAAGGTCGGGCAAATACTTCGAATCAAATTCCGCGCCAAGGTCCAAAAATTCAAACTCTTGGTTGATTTCCCCTGCCGAGCTGCTATTCGAAGAATTGTTGTTATTACTGGTATTACCGCCACCGCCGCAGCCTGCGAAAGTGAATACGGATGCCAATGCAAAACTTAATACGCCTGCTAATTTCTTTTTCATCATAATATCTCCTATATCTTAATTATTTTCAACTGTAAATCTAAACGTTCTGCCCTCGTCCGACGCGCGGAACACAAAGGAATACGTCAAGGTTTCATTTTCACAAGCAACGGCGTAACCGTCAAAGCCGATTTCCGTGGAGTACTCGTAATCCACCCATTCGCCGTCTACCAATTCTTGAATCTTCGGCGCCGCCAAAACCGTGCAGCCCTCAATCTTGACCGCGTAGTTTACTTCCTGCGTATTTTCGGATACGCCGCCACGAACGGTAAATTCCGCAACGTTGTCTTCCGCTTTCACGGTAGGAATCCACGTATCGCTTACCACTTCACCCGTCTCTGCCGAGGTTTCAATCGCATTGACTACGGTGTCGTTGTATACGTTTCTGACGTTATCGCAATGATTTTGACCCGCAGGCCCAAAGGGAAGAAGCACCAAATCTACGCTAATCGTATCCCCTGCCTTAAACGAAACGTCAGAGCTCAGCGTCAAGCTGCCGTAGTTGAGCGTACCCTTGAAATCATTGAGGAACGCAAGACCAACGTCCGATTCTTCGCCGTTTACCGTAATTTCTTCGTTCTTTACAATAACGCCGAAGTTGCCTACGTCCTTACGAGCATCCATGATATCCTCACCCGTATTTTCAACCGCTTCGTTAATCGAATAGAACGCAAAATACGAGCCGTCTTTCTTCAAGTTATAAATCTTCTGCTGCCCTGCTGAGCCAGGGTTCGTCAATTCCTGTTCGTTGCCGTCTTCGTCCAAATATGCAGATTTTGCATAGGTAACGCTTCTGCCGTCAAAGCCGATTAGACTGAACGTATTGTTGTCGATTTCCGTATCTTCAAGGAAGGTCATCGAAATCGTGTAATATACGCGCGTTTCGTCGTTCTGCGGCATTTCCACCTGACGGATATCGTATTGATACTTTCCGTCGCTCGATATATATCTAAGCGTGATATCCGCGTTGGTCAAGCCTGCCGAGGCAATATCCGAATCCATATATACGCTCGTGATTCTGCCGTCGTCGTTGAGAGGACTGTATACCTTACCGACCGAGCCGTACTGCGGATCCCCCGTCTTCGTTTCTTCGTCCCCCCAGAAGGATTCGCTACAACCTCTAAAGTCGGGAAGAATCCAACCGTCGATTTCCCAGTTAAAGCCTGCCGTATAGTACGGGGCAATACAGGTCGTTTCCGTTACCCCCGTCGACAGGTGGTAATAGGATACGAAATAGGAAATGGAGGAAAGCTGTTTGATATCAAAGTTACCCCAAGCCTTCATGACGTTCACGACCGTGAAATCCAAATCCTCGCCTTCCGTCACGGTAATCGGCACGTAGGTATCCCCGTAGATAGGATCTAACGGATCGTAAATCGGTTCTTCCTTTTCGTGACCGAAGTTCTTACTTACCTGCATGGGAACGGGTATCTGCATATTGTTATCATCCAATAAGCACGCACCCTCCAAAGGATAATCGGTATGTACCCACAGATAAATCGTGCGATCGTCGGGTACGTTGCGGAGATGGATATGCTCGTAGAATTTCTTTTGCGGCGTATAGAAATACGCTGCGTTAAAGCCCATACCGTCCAAATTGAATTTATACGAGCCCTTGTAAATATCATAACCCACGAATTCCGCGCCGTCCACGTCCTCGTCAACGCTGATGTGCTCATCGGTTAAGTAGTTCTTTTCTTCCGCGTTCGCCGCACGAATCCCATCGAAGGAATGCGTCTCGTCCGTATACAAACGATTGCCGAGGCTCACCTCGTCCGCTTTCGCAAACGCAATCCCCGTCATCGGCATTTCCTGACGAATCACGTAGTATTTCGCGTCCTTCGTTACCGTTACGGAGGAGGTATCGTCGGGAACGATAATCCCGACTACGCCTACGTCCTTAATGTCAACGCCGACGTACTGTACGTTTTCCGCGTCAATATCGTCGCTTACGTCGTCGTAGGTGTTTTCGCCGTCGGCAATTTCAATCGCCGCTACGCTGTCCGCGCGGAGCTTGATTTCAAACCCGAACGTATCCACTCCTCGAGTCGAAGCCGATGCTACCAAGCTCAATTCTTGATGCATCTTGTCCGAATAGGTGTGATAGGTCTTATCTAAATACAAAGGAATACTCGAATCAAAGGTAATATCGCGCACGTTCGCTTCGTAATAGTAATAGCCCAAGCGAACGGTATTCACACGTCCGTCCGTAGGCGATTGCTTTGCATAGAAATAATCCTCGCCCTTGACTACGTATGCGTCCATGGTATTGAACAGATATTCACCGCCGCTTCTGCTTCTCAACGACGAAACAAAAATGCTGTCCGTCAACGTATGCTCAAGCTGTACGTGATTGTTTTCAACAACGTAGCTCTTTCTTGCTCCGTCCAAAAAATACGCTTGCACGCCGTTTGCGAGCTGATTCGCCTTTTCTACCGTTTTATAAAGAGAGGTTTGACCTTCGAGATCGATAACCTGTTCTAACGGCTCGACGGGCTTAGGTTTGTCCTCGCTTGGGCTACTGGAACTGCTGGAATCGATTGAACTTCCCGAATCCCCCGAGGTGTTTGCAGGGACACAAGCTACCAACGTACCCATCAGCATCAAGCTCGCCAATATCAAACTAATTTTTTTGAGTTTTTTCATTCTGTTCCTCCGTATATTAAGCTATACCTTACATTGCCCTCATCAATTTGAAAGTTTTTACTTCTTCTACGACTGATTTTTTCCTTTTACCACGAGAAATTCAGTCGCATGGATACATCATGAGGCAATTATACACCATTATTATAACACTCACCTATCCTTCAATCAATACTCTATAATGACCTATTTATATTCTAAAACGAACATTCTTGACATTATTTTTTAAGAGAAACGTTTTTTTGTGCATGTTTTCCCAATATTTTCTTGCAATTTTTTGACTATATTATTATATAATGTCATGTAAACGTTTGGGCTTTCACGGTATTATCCTAAACGGTATAATTATTATGCTAAAATGACCTATTCCGCAAAATCCAATGGTGCTTTTACCCGTCAACCCACCTATTTTTTGGACTTTAAATACTCATTTTTTAATCGATTACCAAAAAAATTCATTGCCCACATAAAAACCAAACTAGATCATAATAATGGGGCAGGTATGCGTTCAACGCATACCTGCCCCTATCGTTTTTAATTTTAATCGCCACACTATTAAAAGTTACGAAGGGAGTGTAGCAACAGAATAGCGCTCATAAAAACACATGCTTAACTCGTACCCCTCCCCCACGATCATTGGTGACAATACGCGTTGTCACTTCAAAGCCCCCATTAATGAACAGCGTGAATTATATTATCAAGTGCAAAACTTTAATAAAAAATAACAGCCCATATAAATCCATGTCGTAAGTCTACCAAAACGACAAGGAGCCGTATATGAACTGCTATCATCTTTTTACCATGGAAGAACGTGCTTGCCTACAAAATACGATTATAACAATAAGGGAATTTCTCTCAAAAATTTAGCGTTAATTAACGTCAGTCCCAAAATGCTATTAAATTCCCTAAACCACAAAATCTATTTGAAATTTTCTTAAAAAGCATTAGATTTAGTTTAAAAAATCACCTTTACATTTTATTAATAGAACAGCCTTTCTTATACTTTTTACCACGCCCCAAATTTAATTTCAACGTAACGTCCATTTAAGTCGCTGTTTTCCGAGACCTTTTTTGAAGAAAATGGCATTTATAAATGATTGAGCCCTAATCTACCACGAATTTCTTTCATGTACGCCAACTCGTTTTCTTGTACGCTGCTCATTTTTTTTAAACGACCGATTGCCTTGGGACGGGTAAACAAAACCTGCACCCAACGCACCACATGAAAAATCGGCAACAGCCAAATATGCTTTTTCAAAACAGGGAAAAGGAATTTCATTTGTTCTTTCGGCAAGAAAATCTTTATCCAAACGGACTTTCTCTTCGCCTTCTTGTCGTCCACTTCGCTTGCATGTGCTGCAACGTCCGATGCCGATTTCAATTCCGAGTGTGCAAGCAAGGATGATTCCAAAATATGTTTAGCAAGCTTTTTGGTAAACTCGTCCGCTTCCGCATCTTCAAAGAAATAGGCGGATACCTTTTCAAATCCATCTTTGAATTGTCTTAAGCCGCATTTATCCAGCTCGGCGTTCAAATATTCTTCGTTTAATTCATACGCCTTTCTATATAAGTAAATGTCGGTCAGGTGGCGAATCCCCACGCCTGCGCTTTCCGCAAAATGGTACGCCGAATGCCCCAGCAAGGATATATAAAATCTTTCACGGTCCATTTCGTAAAAGTATTGATATCCTTTTCTTATGTGCGCTCTTTCAAAGCCTTTGTTTTCCACACCGAAATATTTTTCAAGAGGGCCGACAAAAATCGTTTTGTGAAGTTCGAAAATCGTCTTTGTTTCGGGATAATACACGATGTCGTGGTGCTCGTCATGGCGTTTTGTCGCAAGCCCAAGCTCGTCTACCAACGCACGTACTTCCTTCAACTGATCGACGTCAATCAACACGTCGCAATCGGACGCATAGCGCATATCCGTCGAAGGATACAGCTTTTTCAAGTGATAGCCTTTGAGCGGCATATACTTCAAGCCACGTTCTTCAAACGCCGTCAACACCGTATTGATATCGTATTCGCTTTGTACGTCGAGCATTACATGGCGGTGAACGGAACGCTGTAAGGCAGTCAAAAACTGCGGAAGGAGCTTGTCCTTCACGTTTTCAAGCGCTTTGAATACGACCACACTCATCGAATGCGACGCGCAAAGATTATAAAATTGTTTATAGTCAAGCTCGTCGGGAATGACATCAATTTTCTCGTCTTTAACTCCTTTTTTTACGCACTCAACAAAGAATTTTTCCGTATTCGTCACGCACCTGCCCCCATCATTTTAATCTCTAAAATATAAATCCCTCGTATAGACTTTATCTAAAACGTCTTCAATTTCTTCGTTATAGCGATTCGCTAAAATTACGTCACAAATTGATTTAAACTCCTCTAAATCACGAATCACACGACTATTAAAGAACGTATCTTCCCGCATAGTCGGCTCGTAAATCACCACTTCGATACCCTTTGCTTTGATACGTTTCATAACGCCTTGAATACTGCTTTGACGGAAATTATCACTACCCGCTTTCATCGTCAATCTATACACGCCTACCACTTTTGGATGTTTTGCGATAATCTGATCGGCAATAAAATCTTTACGCGTACTATTTGCCGCAACGATTGCAGAAATAATATTCTGTGGTACATCATTGTAATTTGCCAACAATTGTTTCGTATCTTTCGGCAAACAATAGCCGCCGTAACCAAACGAAGGGTTATTGTAATGATTACCAATTCTTGGATCCAACCCTACCCCTTCAATAATCGATTTGGTATCTAAGCCTCGGCAAGAAGCGTATGTATCTAATTCGTTAAAGAAAGAGACGCGCAGGGCGAGATAGGTATTCGCAAATAATTTTACCGCTTCTGCTTCCGTTGGATTCATAAAGCGCACTTCAATATTTTCTTTCAACGCACCTTCTTGCAATAATT
>JAFUMY010000063.1 GCA_017482415.1 Clostridia bacterium | reverse complement strand
TCAACACGCATAAGCGTGGACAGACCGGAAGTCGAGAAACTCAGTTTCTCGTGGGTGTGGGCAAAGCCCACGAAAGGTAGCCATTCCTAAAGCAAGCAGCGCTTGCGCTTTACTGCGAAGCAGTCAACACGCATAAGCGTGGACGGACAGGAAGTCGAGAAACTCAGTTCCTTGCGGATTGTAAAGGCAGAGCCTTTACGCAGGTATGGGTGGCAGCCCATAAATAAGTAGCCGTTAAAAAGCAACCTATGGGTTGCGTCTTAACGCCAGTAGGCGTTCTTTCGCCGTTAGGCGGTCAATCCTTCATGAAGAAACCAAAAGGAGATACGATTATGAGAAAAATGAAACGTGTATTTATCTCAATTTTAGCTTTGGCAACGCTTGGCGTAGCGACGGGTTGCGAGGGCTTGCAATTCGTTACGCCACCGATGGGCGAAAATTCTTCTTCGGGGGAAAGCTCGAAAAAAGACGGTGCTTCCTTAACGGACGAGCAATGGGATGAGTTTGTGGAAATCATGGAAAAATCCGCGGCGGAAACGAATCGTACAATTCATACTACAATGACGATACAGGCTGAGCAGTCTGTGAAAGGTCTGTATGAAGAGTGGATGAGCGAAAAGGGTACGACGACGGAAAAAACAGACGGTAGATTGGAAGAATATATCGAATCCATGAAGTACAAGGAGAGCGAAGACGGGGCGTGGGAAACGCGTTCGGCTAATAAAAAGAGCTATAAGATATACCCCAAGGATTATTTAAACGGAGAAGCGGAAGGCGAATTCGTATCATACACTCAAAACGATGACGGGGAATGGACGTATGGTAGTGGTTACTATCAGACCTCGGCAGGTTTTGGTGAAGAATATGAGGCGTTGATGACCGAAGAGCTGCGAGAGGTTCTTGTTTATAACGCGGAAACGGGTATTTATTCGATTACCGATGAGGAAATTACAACCACGTCGGAGGCGTATCTCGGTATGCCGATAACAAACGGACAAGCCGTTCAGAAAATCCATAAAATGGAATATGAGGTCAAAGACGGATATCTCGTTCGCGCGTACCAGGATTACGAGGTAGAGGTTGAAGGCACGATTGAGATAAACGGTGAAACCTACGAAGTGTATTATTATTGTGATATGGAGGTCGAGGGCGAGTTTGGTAGCTACGGCACGACGAAGATTACGCTGCCTTCGCAAATCAAGGACGAAGTCGAGGCGTTGCTTGAAGACGAGGAGTAAAATGGCGGGAAAACCGCAAATCGGTGGAAAACCTTAAAAATCCTGTATTCCTTGTACAAAATATACAATCGAAAAAAGGAAGTTTGGCTATTTTGTCCATTGTAATTTCTTTAAAAATATAGTAAAATAGTATTAGTGAAAATTTATATCCATTTGGAGGAAAATAATTATGTCAGGTCTTTTGCTGAAAGGCATTAACAAAGTATACCCTTCCGGTGTACAGGCTGTATTCGATTTCTGTCTCGATATCCGCGACAAGGAATTCATCGTACTCGTAGGTCCTTCCGGTTGCGGTAAGTCTACGACCCTTCGTATGATCGCAGGTCTCGAAGAAATTTCGTCCGGTGAACTGTATATCGACGGTAAGCTCGTAAACGACGTTGTTCCCAAGGACAGAGATATCGCCATGGTATTCCAGAACTATGCGTTGTATCCCCACATGTCCGTATACGACAATATGGCGTTCGGCTTGAAGCTTCGTAAAGTACCCAAGGAAATCATCGATCAGAAGGTTAAAGCAGCTGCGGAAATCCTCGGTATCACGGATTACCTTTCCAGAAAACCCAAGGCTTTGTCCGGTGGTCAGCGTCAACGTGTTGCGCTCGGTCGTACCATCGTTCGTGAACCCAAGGTATTCTTGCTCGACGAACCTTTGTCCAACCTCGACGCTAAGCTTCGTGCTTCCATGAGAACGGAAATTTCCAAGTTGCACGCTCGTCTTGCTACGACGTTCATCTACGTTACCCACGACCAGGTCGAAGCTATGACCATGGGTACCCGTATCGTTGTTATGAAAGACGGTTTCATGCAGCAGGTTGATACCCCTCAGAACCTTTACGATTATCCCGTAAACCTTTTCGTTGCAGGCTTCATCGGTACTCCTCAGATGAACTTCTTTAAGGAATCTACCCTCACCAGCGACAACGGTAAGATTTACGTAAACTTCGTTGGTAATAACCGCATCCTTCTTCCTAAGAGCGTTGCTGCTCGTATCAAGAACATCAACGAATACCTTGATACCGGTAAGTATATCACGCTCGGCGTTCGTCCCGAAGATATCCATCAGGATCAGTTGTTCATTTCGAACTCCCCTGAAACGGTTATTTCCGCTCGTATCGACGTTATCGAAAAACTCGGTGCTGAAACCCAGATTTACTGCGAACTTGACTACGAAGGCAAGGAAACGTCGGTTATCGATAACTCCACGCAGATGATCGCGAAGATTTCTAGCCGTGCAATCATTGCACTTAACGATATTGTTGAGCTTGCATTCGATACCAACCACATCCACATGTTCGACGGCGAAACCGAATCCACGCTCCTTGAAAGAGATGACGGCTACGAAGTTATCGAAGAAAATGCAGAAGGTTCTGCTTTCGTACCTCCTACACCTCAGGAAATGCGTGCTCGTATCGACGCTGCTCGTATCATCACGAAAGAGATGAAGGCGCAGGCAAGAAAGGACGCGAGAATGGCGAAGATTGCGGCAAAGCAGGCAGCTGCTACGTCCGTAGAAGTTCCCGTTGAAGAAATCGCAGAAGAAGCTGCTGCTGAAGAAGTAGTAGAAGAAAGCGTTGAAGAAAACGTAGAAGAATAATTCTTCCTAAAAGTAAATACGACCGACCTTGAAAAAGGTCGGTCTATTTTTATGCTTTTTGAAATACGGAAGGGGCATGTACGCGTTTAAGCGACGGAAAGGCTCTTGAATAACCGCACGGCAATTGCCGTCATATCGTCCTTTGCAACGCCGCCATGGGCTTGTAGCGCACGTTCGAGTAGGGTGTCCGCAAGCTGCTGTGGATTTTTTGCGGAAATACCGCGGAGAACTTCGTATAAATCGCTTGCCGAACCAAATGCGTCCGTGATTCCGTCGCTCACGAATAAAAGTACGTCGTTTTCTGATAAGGTGTATACCGCAGGCTCGGGGTGTAGAGTATCTAAGATTCCAAGAGGAAGGGAATGGTTTTCCAAAACCTTGACTGTTGTTCCCGAAAGAATAAACCCGACGGGCGCACCGATTTTTACTACGTCCGCTTCGCCGCTATCGAGGTCGATAATGGCAATATCCACGCACGCAAACGTTTCTTCTTTATTGAAAGTCAACAGCTTGTTGATAGTGGAAAGGACAAGCTCGGAGGGCATTTTTGCGCGATAAAAGCTCTCCAAAAGGCTGATTGTACTTTCCGAAATCCGTTTGGCGTATTCACCGCTCCCCATGCCGTCGGAAAGAGCGACCAAAAACCGTCGTTCATCAATTTTAATAACGGAATGGGTGTCGCCACTCCATTGTTCGCCCTCTTTTTTAACAGTTGCCACACCAAACGCCGCGTCGAAGTAGGGCTTTTTTCTTAAAATACAGCAAAACTTGTCTTGACTGAGCGCCAAACGCTCGGAAATCATCATAGTGATTCCAAATAGATGGGAAGCAATCGCCGCAATTTTTTTGACGTCCGATTTTCCAAACGTAACCAAGGACAAGGTGAGGTTATCTTCCTCGCCGTAAATCAATACTTCTGTGCAGACGATACCTACTCCGAGCAAAGCAACCGTCAATGCGCGTTCCTTATCGGTATATAAACGCAACGGCTCGCTTTGCTCCAAAGCGAGGTTTTTCAGGATTGCGCTAACGCCTTGGGCTTGGCTTGCGAGCATCGAACGCCCCGAAGCGGCGTTATCCGCCTCGGTCATATATTTTTTATAGTCGCCGATTTGTCGATTGACCGCATATAATACGCCGCTTTGGTTAGAGCAGTTTTCCGCAAGTCGAGTAGGAATATCAATGAGACTGACTCTACCCTTTTGACAACCGACGTTGATGAGTGCGTCGAGGTCGGAAAAGCAACCTTTCTCCATGCAGTTTTGGCGGTCGTGGCAGGCTTTACAGCTTTCCTCTAAGACGCAGCCTCGGATATATTCTTTTGCTGATTGCTGCGCTTCATTAGAGCCAAACGAGGAAAATGTAGCTTCGATTTCCCGAAAAACGGCGGCGATTTCGAATAGCTGTTCACCGATTGCCGCACGGTTGCGGTTGATTGCGATACGGGATAAATGTCGTTCGCGGTAATATACAAGCTTATTTTCCATTTCCCGAAGCAAAGGGGTAGGGAGTAACACAAACAGCAGGCAGGGCAAAAGAATAGACAATAGCGACTGTACGAGCAGGGCTGTTGGGTAGGAATATAAGCCGTCGAGATAACCGAGCCCAAAAAAGACTGCGAGAAATGCGCATACGGCGGCTAAGCGTCCTGATTTAATAAAAAGCGAGGCGGCGATTCCGTATAGAAAGAAACGAGTGGGAGGAGTGCCGCAAGTAAGTAAGGGCGGCAGCGAAAGCACGAACGCGCAAAGGCAGCTGCTGGTGTCTTTCGTGATATATGCAAACAGCAATATAATAAAAAACGAGATACCCATGTACGCGTTTATGCCCAAAAGTTGACAAAGCCCCATGCCGATTAAGACAAGGGAAAGGACGATAAAAACCTGTTCGTCGCTGCGCAATTTACAGCGCAAAAATTTTCGGAGTAACGCCTTTAACGAAACGGTGAAAACGGTGGCAAGCAGGAAAATGAAAGCGGCGATAATCGCTTTTTGAAAGACGGTGTTTAGTACAAAATTTTCAAAGGGTAAATCGTAGGCGGTAAAGGGTGCTAATCCCACGAATAAACCCAGCCCGATAGAAAGGGAGAGCAAGGGCAGGATTCCTGCCTTTACAAAAGGGCTTGGTTTTAATTTACTTTGTATAAAAAAAGAAAAAAGCAGAAGTAGGGCTTGTCCCGTATATACCAAAACGACCGTTTTATTCCACGCCAAAAGGGAAGAGAGTATGTACCAAAACGTCGCGACGGCAGGGGAGAGCCCTGCGGCAGAAATCGCGTAGGTAAGGGCTAAGGCGAACGGCTCGGCATTGTTCCCGATTGCGCTTAGGCAAAGGCAAGAAATTCCCAAAACAAGGTAAAGAAGGACTTGTGAAAAATCTATTTTTTTTCGTATACGCATTATAAAAAAACCTCCGCAATGGATTTCCTATTATTATACAGGGAAAACCGTTGCGGAATTTGTGTTTTTTTGCCGTTTGAGGAGGGATTATCGATTATTGATTGACGGGAAACCCGAGGCTGATTAAAATAGCACGGTTGACGCGTAGCATGGTCGCTTCGGGTAGCTCCCCAATCCGTTCTTTTAAGCGTCGTTTGTCGAGGGTGCGGATTTGTTCGAGTAGAATCACGCTGTCCTTAGCTAAGCCGTAGGCGGAGGGAAGCTCGATGTGGGTAGGGAGTTTGGCTTTGTTGATTTTACTCGTAACGGCGGCGGCAATGATGGTGGGGGAATATTTATTTCCGACGTCGTTTTGCACGACGAGGACGGGGCGTATTCCACCCTGCTCGCTCCCAACAACAGGGGAAAGATCTGCATAATACAACTCACCGCGCTTTATATTCATGATACACCTCTTTTGAAAACCGAACGCACTCCTTCACTGTTAGTATATGTAGGAAATGCAGCTTGGGTTCACGTTTGATGCTAAGAGTATTCCCGAAAAATGTTGGTCTTATACTTTCGAAATAAAAAAATCCCCCGAACGGAAATTTTTCCATTCGGGGGTACCATGTATCAGATTAAAGCATTAAATCGTTAGATAATGCAGGTTTCTTTCTTTTCGGGCAGGGAATCGAGCTCCTTTTTCTTTTCTGCATAGCCAGCTTTACCAAGCAGAGCAAAGGTCGCCTTTTTGCCTTCTTCAACGCCGGGCTGGTTAAAGGTGTCAATGTTGAGCATCGCGCCTGCATAAGCCGTCTGCAATTCAAACAAGAACAAGAGCTGTCCCAAGGTGAACGCATTGAGCTCAGGAATCCAAAGCGTATAGTTCATTCTGCCTGCTTTGGTAAGTGCGTATGCCGTAGCTGCGTTTTCCGCTTGAATCAATTCTTCCATCGTATGTCCGCCAAGGAAAGCGACGTCGGGGATATTTTCACAGCCGTGAGGAATGGGCATTTCGCAACCGTATTTTTTCAGCGAAAGGAAGGTGACAACCTTATCGAAAGGACCTTCGGTATAAAGCTGTACCTGCGAATGCTGGTCGGTAACGCCGAGCGATTTGACAGGGGTTTGACCAACGTTGCAGGGCTTGCCGTCAAGGGTAACGTTTTTGCCGAGGGATTCCGCCCAGAGCTGGCAATACCAGTCCGCAAGGAATTTCAAATTATCGGAGTAGGGCATCATAACGCCGACGTTCTTGCCCTGTTCCATTGCCGCAATCTGCAACACCGCGCACATCAGCGCAGGGTTATGACGCATTGCGGGCTTATTACAAATGGAATCCATATACGCCGCGCCTGCAAGCAGACCGTTGATGTCGATTCCGAGCACCGCCGCAGGTAACAAACCAACGGGGCAGAGCTGCGAGAATCTACCGCCAACGCCGTCGGGGAGCACGTAGCTCTTAATGCCGCCGCATTCGTCGGAAATCTTTTTCAAGTTCCCTTTCTTTTCATCGGTGGTGAAGATGACGTTGTCTTTCACGTTCACGCCTGCTTTCGTCAACAGGTCGAGGATGATGAGGTACTGGGTCATCGTTTCGCTGGTTGCGCCCGATTTAGAAATGACGTTAAAGCAGGTCTTTTCAGGCTCGATTACGTCCAAAAGATCACGCATACGTACAGGGTCTACGTTGTCTTCTACGTAGAACTTAGGGCCTTTTCTCTTGGATTTAGGTAAATCGTTGTAGTGGAGATGACAAAGCGCGTTGAATGCCATAATCGGGCCGAGCGCGCTGCCGCCGATACCGAGTACGACGAAATATTGGAATTTTCTTCTGACGTTTTTCGCGGTAGCGAGGATATCTGCAACGATTTCTTTCTGGTTGTAAGGAAGCTCCGTCCAACCCATGTACAATTCGTCCTTGCCGCGGTTTTCTTTCACGTATTTAAATGCGGCGTTCGCCTTGCTTGCGTAGGACGCGAGCTGTTTGTCGGTGAACCCCTTATCGCCCAAAAAAGTATCGGTCATGTTGTTGTAATCCAGCGTCACGCGCATGGAATTACGCCATTCTCTGGTTTTGTATCCCATAAAAATCTCCTTCATTAATAAATTACAGTATCATTGTACTATTTCTTTGTCGCGTTGTCAAGGAGTAGGATAAAAAAAGATTTCAAATTTCATTATTTTTGCCCTTTTTTGTGCCGAAACTTGCTAAAAACCGCCCGAAACTCGATTTGCTTCGTCCAAACGAATACGCCGAGTATGCCCATTGCAAGTACAATACAAGTTACTGCCGCAGCTCCGAATGCGCCCAAGAAATTATCCAAGACAAGAGAAAAGAGCTGCCCGAGCACGGAAAGCGGTACAACCGAGAGCAGAACAGGCAAAAACCTGCGCAAAGCGGAGCGTTCAAAGTACGGGCAGCATTTGCGTAAAAACACGAGGTTGCATACCGCCGTCACCGTAAAGCTCGCGCCCAATCCAATCACGTAGGCATAGATTCCGCAAATCGCAGGCAACAATAATACGGACACTAATAGCGCCGCCGCGCCGAGGAAATAAAAAAGGAAGGTCTGTTTTTCAAAGCCCATGGAATTGAGCATGCTCGTCGAAATCATGGTAAGGCTCATGGGCAGTAGAATCACCGCGCTCGCAACGAGCAATTCACCTGCCGTTTCGTTGGAAAAAGCGAGCTGCCCGATTTCCTTTCCGAGTGCGAAAAATATAGGAATCAAGGCACACGCAACGAGGAAAGCGAATTTTAAGCCTCGTTCGATGTTCTTTATCAGCCGTTCGTGGTTGTGCTTATAGTAATCCTCGGCAAGCTCTGGCACGAGCACGAGGGATAGCGAGCCGATAAGGGTAGACGGCATAAACAGAAGGGGCAAAACCATGCCTGAAACAATCCCGAAAAGGGCGGTGGCTTCGCCGCTTCTCATGCCCGCCCGAACGAGCATTAGGGGCAGTAAAACCGCCACGGCGGAATTGACCAACGAGCTGCTTGCACGGACGGACGTAATAGGCATGGTCGCGTTGAATAAGGGTTTTAGCTGTGATTTCGGTGAGGCAAGCTTGCCGCCTTTTACGAAAAAACAGACGAGGGAGGCGGTAAAGGAAAAAAGATAAGAAATCACCACCGCCCAAGCTGCCTTTTCCGCGCCGCTGCTTGGCGAGGAAACGTTCTGTAAAAGCACGACGCCGACAATGACCATTACCGATTCTTCCGCGATTTCGAGGATAGAGGGCAATAAAAATTCCTTTTGTCCCCAAAAATAGCCGCGTACAACGGCGTAGACAGAGGATAGACAAAGCCCTAATAAAAGGATTCGAAACACGCGGAAGGCACGCTCGTCCGAGAAGAGAAAACCGAGCTTTCCACCGAATAGGAATAAAAGGATAGCAAAGGGCAGAGTAAGTAGTAGCGCGAGGGTAAAGCCTGCGGCGGTTGCCGCCGCACCGTCGTTTGGACGGTGCTCCGCTTTGCTTTTCGTCAGCATTCTGGATAGGGTGATGGGCAGTCCGCCCGTGCCGATGGTCAGGAATAAGGAAAATAGGGAAAGGGCGACTTGGTACAGCCCTAAGCCCTCTGCGCCGATGAGCCGAGAAAGGACGATTCGGTATAAAAAGCCGAGCCCACGCTCCGCAACGGATAGCCCCGTAACGACCGAGGCGTTTTTATAGACGGTATTTTTCATAGTTTATTGTACGGACGAGCCGATAAAAATAGAACACCACGGAAGAGAAGAAAAGAGTTGACTTATTAGGAAAAAGGTGGTAGAATAATAAAAACGTTTACAAAATACATTTTGTAAATTGATTTTGGAGGTAACTCATGAAAAAACTCAAAAACCTTTTACTTGCGCTTTTATCCGTGACGTGTATTGGCGCGGCGGCGGTCGGCTTTGCTAGCTGTGGCGATGACGAGGAAACGAGTAGCTCTGTAAGCGTGAATAGCAGTAGCGCGAGCAGCAGCACGGCAAGTTCTCTCGAAAACAGCTCTTCTGTATTGAACAGCTCGTCCGTAGAAGAAAGTTCTTCGAGTGTAGAGGAAAGCTCGTCCGTTGAAGAAAGCTCTTCGAGCGTAGAGGACAGCTCGTCCGTTGAAGAAAGTTCTTCGAGTGTAGAGGACAGCTCGTCTGTGGAAGAAAGCTCTTCGAGCGTAGAGGAACATGAACACGTTTGGATTATTCGGACTGGAAAAGAGCCGACGTGTACGGAAGACGGTTATGGCGAAAGTAAATATTGCGAATGTGGGGTTGCTACGACTGCACAGAATCTTCCTGCGCTTGACCACGATTATATAAACCATGAAGAGCAAGAGCCTACTTGTACCGAAATTGGTTGGGAAGCATATCAAACCTGTTCGCGCTGTGATTATACAACTTATGAGGAATTCCCTCCGTTCGGACACAATTACATAAACTACGGGGAACAAAAGCCTACTTGTACGGAAATCGGTTGGGGAGCATATAAAACTTGTGCTGGCTGTGGAGATACAACTTATGAGGAATTTCCTCCGTTGGGACACAATTACATAAACTATGTGACGCAAGAGCCTACTTGTACGGATGAAGGCGGGAAAACGTATAGCTGTATTACTTGTGGGGATACGTATACGGAAGTGGTAGCCGCGCTTGGTCATAATTATAAGGAAACCATAACGGCGCCAACTTGTGAAGAACAAGGCTATACAACGCATGCTTGCGCTTGTGGGGATTCGTACGTCGATGATTACGTGGAGGCAATGGGGCATAGTTGGGTTGGAAGAAACTGTAGCGTTTGTAGGGCGGAAAAAGTAAGCAAAGGCTTGAAATATGCCTTAAATGCAGACAAGCTTTCTTATTCGGTAACGGATATTGGTGCTTGTGAGGATACGGAGCTTATTATCCCTGCAACATATGAGGGCTTGCCTGTAACAAAAGTTGGCAATGATGCATTCGATCGTTGTAACTTAACGAGTGTGGTAATCCCTGACAGTGTAACCACGATTAGTGTGAGAGCGTTCCAAGATTGCGATAGCTTGACGAATATCGAAATCCCCGACAGCGTGACCACGATTGGTGTGAGAGCGTTCCAAGATTGCGATAGCTTGACGAATATCGAAATCCCCGACAGCGTGACCACGATTGGCTCTAGTGCGTTCTCTGGTTGCGGTAGCTTGGAGAGCGTGGTAATCGGAAACAGCGTGACCACGATTGGCGAGTGGGCGTTCTCTAGTTGCATTAGCTTGACGAGTCTAGAAATCCCCGACAGCGTGACTACGATTGGTGGTTATGCGTTCTATAATTGCAGTAGCTTGACAAGTATAGAGATTCCCGACAGTGTCACCACGATTGGTGGTTATGCATTCTATGAGTGCAGTAGCTTGACGAGTATAGAAATTCCCAACAGTGTTACCACGATTGGCGGTTCTGCGTTCGAGGATTGCAGTAGCTTGACGAGTATAGAAATTCCCGACAGTGTGACC
>JAFUMY010000062.1 GCA_017482415.1 Clostridia bacterium | reverse complement strand
CTGCAAGGAACTTCGTCCCTTGACCCACGTTGGAGCGTAAACGGTTGCCCCAGTGTGCATACGACAAAATTCGAGCGTCGAAAAAGGGCGGTTTCGCCCGTATGTGGTCAACCGCATAGCTCGGAAAATGCATATGACAAAAAGTAGCTTAAAGCAGCAAAAACCGACGGCGTTCGGGCTTGCGGTCGGTAGGGGAGTTTGTGTGCGAAAAACCGCATATGCGGCAGGCAGGTATCCGATAAACCAAAAAACACTTGCGGAAAACCGCAAGTGTTTTTTGGTATTTTCATTCAAATTCTCTCAATCCATTTTAGGGAGCTTGGCAAAGCTCTTTTCAAGTTCTTCGTCCGTAGGCAGGTAATCGGTCATTTTTCCGTCGTGGAATTTTTCGTATGCGTACATATCGAAATACCCAGTACCTGTCAAACCGAACACAATCGTCTTTTTCTCACCGCTTTCTTTGCATTTCAACGCCTCGTCGATGGCTACGCGGATTGCGTGGCTCGATTCAGGCGCAGGCAAAATGCCTTCCACTCTTGCAAAATATTCCGCCGCCTCGAAAACCTCCGTCTGCTTCACCGAAGTCGCTTCCATTAGACCGTCGTCGTAGAGCTGGGAAAGGGTAGAGGTCATGCCGTGGTAACGAAGTCCGCCTGCATGGCTTGCCGAGGGGATAAAGCCCGAGCCGAGCGTGTACATCTTGGAAAGCGGACAAACCTTGCCTGTATCGCAGTAATCGTAGGCGTATTTTCCGCGCGTCAGCGTAGGGCAGGACGCAGGCTCTACCGCGATAATACGGTAATTGGCTTTACCCTGCAATTTTTCGCCCATGAACGGCGAAATCAAACCGCCGAGATTGGAACCGCCGCCGGCGCAGCCGATAATAATATCGGGCGTTACGCCGTATTTATCGAGTGCCGTTTTCGTTTCCACACCGATGACCGACTGGTGCAAAAGGACTTGGTTTAATACGCTGCCTAAAACGTAGCGATAACCCTCCATATTCGTCGCCGCTTCCACCGCTTCCGAAATCGCGCAGCCAAGAGAACCGCCCGTTCCGGGGAATTCCTCTAAAATTTTTCTGCCGACTGCCGTCGTCGTAGAGGGGGAGGGGGTAACGTTTGCGCCGTAGGTGCGCATGACTTCACGTCTAAACGGTTTCTGTTCGTAGGAAACCTTGACCATGTATACCTTGCAATCCAAGCCGAAATACGAGCAAGCCATCGACAGCGCCGTGCCCCATTGCCCTGCGCCCGTTTCCGTCGTGACGCCCTTCAAGCCCTGTTGCTTTGCGTAATACGCCTGTGCAATGGCAGAGTTCAGCTTATGCGAGCCAGAGGTGTTATTGCCCTCGAATTTATAATAGATATGCGCGGGCGTGTCGAGTGCTTTTTCCAGACAGTACGCACGCACAAGAGGGGCAGGACGGTACATTTTATAGAAATCCCTGATCTCGTCGGGGATAGGAATGTACGGTGTCGTATCGTCAAGCTCTTGCTTTACAAGCTCCCGACAGAAAACCTCGGACAGCTCGTCCTCCGTCATCGGTTGTTTCGTTACGGGATTGAGCAAGGGAGCAGGTTTGTTTTTCATGAACGCGCGGAGGTTGTACCAATATTTCGGAAGCTCCGTTTCGTCCAGATAGATTTTGTAGGGAATTTCTTGTTTCATGGTTGATCCTCCTTGTTTTATTTATTACACGATATCTTATCATATTTTTCGATTATAGTCAAGCAAACGAACGGCGAAATCGATAAAAAGCCAAAAGAAAAACCGCCATTTGACGGTTTTTGCTTTTATCAAGTTGATTACGCCCAAAGAATGGGATTTTGATTCATATAGATACCTTCGGGTTGCTCGACAGTGGATTTGATTTTCTTTTCCGATTTCGCTTCTGCAGCCTCGTCCATGGACAGGATAACGTCAGTGACGTGGTAAGCAAGTTCCGCGCTCGCCTTATGCGGTTTGTTGCCTTCGATGGAGAGAATCATATCCATAACACCGACGCCTCTGCCGTATTTGCTATATTCGACGAACTGAGGCAGGGGACGCCATTCGGGGTCGTTGAAGCGTTTGACATATACAGGACCTTCGAAGAGGTTGGGGTCGGGTAAGATCATAACCCCTTTTTCGCCGTAGATTTCAATCTTCGGGGTTTGTGAAGCCCAGATATCAAACGAGTTGGTGAACGTGCCGATCATGCCGTTTTTAAAACGCAAACTTGCACAAACGTGGGTGGGGATTTCTACGTCAATTTTTTCACCGCGGCGAGGAGCGACCTTGATTGTTCTTTGGGGAAAGGTCATTTTTTGCATACTGTATACACTGTCGATTGCGCCGAACAGGCTGACGAATACGTTGAGATAATAGGGTGCCATATCCAACATGGGGCCTGCGCCTTTTTTATAGAAGAAGTCGCAATCGGGGCGCCAAAACTCGTTGCCGCGCATAGGGCAGAGGGCGTTTACGCCGAGTGGCTTACCAATCCAGTCTTCCTCAATTGCTTTTTTTGCCGTTTGCATAGGCGCACTCATAAACGTATCGGGCGCACAACCGACGCGCTTGCCGCATTTTTTTGCCACTTCCATAATGCGCTTGATGCCTTCGCGGCTGGTTGCCAAGGGCTTTTCCGAATAGACGTGCTTGCCCGATTCAAGGGCCTTAATATTGACTTCCTCGTGTGCGTTGGGAACGGTAAGGTTGATGATAATATCCACGCTTTCGTCCTCATATACGACCTCAGGAAGACCGTATTTTGCTATTCCGAATTCACGGGCTCGATTTTGTGCCCTCGAAACGTCTAAATCGCCTAAAGCTACGATTTGGAAATAGTCTGAATATGCGTCTCTGCCGAATCTAAGATAATGCTCGCTGATTGCGCCGCAGCCGATGATACCTACGTTATATTTTCTCATAATAGTTTCTCCCTATGGGTTTTATCGTTAATTTTTAATGATTTCAGAAAGATAGTGATAGCTTTTTTTTGCAAGCTCTACCACTTGAGTAAAATCCTCGCCGCCCTCCGTTTCCACGGATACAACGCCGTTGTAGCCCGAATTTTTTAAGAGTTCGACGCAGCCTTTTACGTTGACGATTCCGTCGCCGACCGCTACGCAGTTGCCCTGCTTATCGATGTCTTTCGCGTGGCAGTGAACAACGCGGTCAGCAATCCCTGCCAATACCTCCGTTTCGCTGGAGCCCGTTGCGTTGCTCTGCCAACCCGACTGACCGTTGCCGCTTTCCACGTAGCCTGCGCGGAAGACGTTGCAGCCGTCATAGTTGATTCCGAGGCAGGAAGCATCACCGATTTTCATAATCTTTTTCAAACCCTCGACGGTCAAAGAGAAAGTACCGTGGGGCTCGATTGCGAGGATGACGTTGTTTTTCTTCGCTGCTTCGAGAAGAATGTGCATGCGTTCGGTGAGTACTTTATACGCGTCCTCTTCCGTCAAGCCTTCGGGCTTGTGACCGTCGCCCGTATGCACGACGGGAATACCTGCCGCAGCAGCCCATTCGATGCTGCGAACGCCCGATGCAACACTGTTCGGGTTTGAGAGAATGTTACCGTTGAGCGACCAAAGCCCCGTGATTCCCTTAAACCCGAATTTGTCTTTCAGGCGAACGAGATTTTCGGGATCGTCCTTTTCAACATCAACGTGTGGACACCAAGGGCCGACCGCCTGTGTTTCGAAATATTCGAAGCCGATATTTCTGATTGCGTCAAGGCTTCTTTCAAGCTCGAAATTTCTAAAAAGAACCGTTCCGCAGCCAAGTTTCATCATATAAAATACCTCCGTTTGTGTATATTATTTTCTTTTTTTAATTCGATTAAAAAACGGCGTTGAATGCTAAATATGTCAAGGGTAGGGTCAGTGTGAACAATAGGGTGTTCACTAACGTCAACGCGGCTGTATATTCTGAATCCAGCTCATATTTTTTTGCCATAGCAGGCGCGCTTGCCGCCGTGGGAACGGCAGTTGCAATCATCATAGCGAACGCAAGAGAGGAATCTACGTTCAAATGCAACCCGAATTTTAACAGCAAGAGAATTAAAAAAGCGAACAGGGGAGAGAGTAAAAGCCTAATCAAAGCGACGGCGTAAACGTCGAGGCTTTTCCACATATTCAGAGGTTGCATTTTCGATAGCTCGTAGCCCAAAGCAATCATCGATAAGGGAGTGCATAATTGCGCCAACGTTTCGGAAAAGGAATAGACGTAGGGCGCATGGGCTTTTACGTGACAAAGAGAAGCGATTATACCGAGTAGCATCGCAATACAGATAGGGCTAATCAGTGTCTTTTT
>JAFUMY010000009.1 GCA_017482415.1 Clostridia bacterium | reverse complement strand
CTTATTCACTGGCGTAGTACAAATGTACTCTTTGGTTGACCAGCCAGTCATGCACGTATTACTTGCTACCCGTCAACGGGTTTACTCATCGCAAGCTTACTCACACCGTCATACCGAGCGGAGCAATTTATTGCGTAGTCGAGTGTATCTCTTTATAAATTTTTACCGCACTTATTCACTTTTCACTCTTACTTATTACTTTTTTAGATACACTCCATTCGCTTCGCTCAGTCGGTATAACATCCTACTCATCGGTAAACCTCTACCGAACCACGCGACTATCGCGTGGTTTTTCTTTATATCAATAAAAAATAACCTCCGACGGAATACGTCGGAGGTATTTTTTCGTTTGTCGAGAAAACTCGTTTTGCGATTAAAGCTCTGCGAAGTATTTAATCGTTCTAACCATCTGGCTGGTGTAGGAGTTTTCGTTGTCATACCAAGAAACGACTTTAACAAGCGTGGAGCCGTCGCCCATAGGCATGCACTTCGTCTGCGTAGCGTCGAACAAAGAACCGTAGGTGATACCGATGATATCGGAGGAAACAAGTTCTTCTTCCGTGTAGCCGAAGGAAGCGGAAGCTGCTGCTTTCATTGCTGCGTTTACAGTAGCTGCGTCAACTTCGCCTTCGCAGATAGCAACGAGCTGGGTAAGCGAACCGGTGGGAACGGGAACGCGCTGTGCGCAACCGTCAAGAACGCCGTTAAGTTCAGGGATAACAAGACCGATAGCTTTTGCTGCACCCGTGGAGTTGGGAACGATGTTTACAGCAGCTGCACGAGCACGGCGAAGGTCGCCCTTTCTGTGAGGTCCGTCAAGAACCATCTGGTCGCCCGTGAATGCGTGGATCGTGGTCATGTAGCCTTTCTTAATCTTGCAAAGCTTGTTAAGGGTGTTTGCCATAGGAGCAAGGCAGTTCGTGGTGCAGGACGCTGCGGAGATGATGTTATCATGCTTCGTCAGGGTCTTTTCGTTTACGCTGTAAACGATGGTAGGAAGGTCGTTGCCTGCGGGAGCGGAAATAACGACTTTCTTAGCACCTGCTTTGATGTGTGCTTCGGATTTTGCTTTGGAGCAGTAGAAACCAGTACATTCAAGTACTACGTCTACGTCAAGCGCACCCCAAGGGCAGTTCACTGCGTCTTTTTCAGCGTAGATTTTGATGGTTTTGCCGTTAACGGTGATGGTACCAGCAGCGTCGTCAGCGGAAACGGTATCTGCAAGAGCATATCTGCCCTGTGCGGAATCGTACTTCAAGAGGTGTGCGAGCATGGAAGGGCTGGTAAGGTCGTTGATAGCGACTACTTCATAGCCTTCTGCACCGAACATCTGTCTGAACGCAAGACGACCGATACGGCCGAAACCGTTGATTGCAACTTTTACGTTTGCCATAATTAGAGATCCTCCAGTATATGAAAAAATTTATTTTGTGTCGTTTTGGTGAAGGGAAACTTTCAACAAGCCCTTCTTGTCCATCTAACATTTTAGCATACTTTTTTATTTTCGTCAATGATTTTAGGCTGTCGATAAAAAAATTATTTCGAATATTTCCGCTTATTTATGCCCCTATTGACTTTTCCCGTCGAAAAAACTAAAAAATTTATCATTTTTTTATCAAATTTTTCAATTTTTTTCTTTATCTTTTATTGACAAACCCTAAATAATATAGTATAATAGGATTACTATTCAATAAAAATGTTTTTTTTGCGCTTATTCATGGGTGTAAAAAGGAGGCAAACTTATGGAAAATTATAGCTTTAAAGGTAAGAATGGTAGCAGCTTAGGCAAAGTTCTTTTGTCTATCCTCTTCATCATTCTCGGTATCGTTGCTCTTGCAGCATTCGTTGTAATCGGCGCGTTTGTTGATGCAACCGTAATTAACGGTTTCGAAGATCCCATGGAACTGCTCAATATGCCCGTATTCGAAATCATCGACATCGCTGTAATTGCTATCTTTGCTGTTCTTGGCGTTATCTTCATGCTCCTCTTCTTCGCTGCTGCTGCTTTGGCTATCACGAAGTGGAAGATCAAGAACACCTATGTAAACGGCTGCCCGCTCTCCTTCGACGGTAAAGTTGGTCAGCTTTGGTTCAAGCTCATCGGCTGGACGTTCCTTACGATCATCACCTTGACGATCTATGGTTGGTTCAACTGGGTTAGATACAGAAAGTGGGTTATGAAACACACCTACTGTGAAGAAGTTATGGTTGAAGCTCCCGCTGCTGTTGCTGATCCCTATGGCTACGCTTCCTACTACAACTACCCCGGCTATGGCTTTATGCCCCAGATGAATAAATAAGCTTACATAAAATGAAAAAGCTTCGGTTTTTGCCGAAGCTTTTTTTGTTTGTTTTTTGTTGCGCTATTGGATTCTTTCCAAGCTTTGCGTGAGGAACGCCTATCGGCGTTATTAGCGCAACCTGCGGTTGCTTTTGAAATGGCTACCTATTTATGGGCTGCCGCCCATACCTGCGTAAGGGTTTCGCCCTTACAACCCACGAGAAACTCAGTTTCTCGACTTCCCATCGGATTACGCTAACGTAACTCATAAGCGACTTGGAAAGATAGAAAATCGTGGATGCAACGTCACGTTGCCGGAACGTTGCTTAGTCGCGGCGACGGCCGCCGAAGAGAAAGAATACCCAGACCGCAAAACGTAAGAAATACACCAACGAGGTCAGTAACGACGCTACGTACGTCTGTGCCGCCGCGCTTAACATTCTTTTTGCGTACGGCAGCTCTTCTTCCGTCAAAATCCCTTCCTCCACCAGCATTTTCCTGGCTCTGCGGCTCGCGTCGTATTCCACGGGCAGCGTTACCAACGCAAACAACGTCGAAAGCCCGTATAACGCCACGCCTGCAATCGCTAAATAATACCCGAACGTCGCGCCTTGGTTTGCGTATACCAACAGGTCTAATACCAACCCGATTAACACAAGCGGAAACGCTAATCTGCTGCCAAAATTCGTAATCGGTACAAGTACACTGCGCAGCTTATACGGGAAATACCCTTTTTGCTTTTGCATAACGTGCCCGACCTCGTGCGCCGCTACCGCTACCGCCGCAATCGAATCATTGCCATATACGCTATCCGAAAGATTCACCACACCCTTCGTCGGATGGTAATGATCGGTCAGCATACCGCGCACCCTGCCTACGCGAATCCCCCGAGCTCCGTTCGCCCAAAGCAGTCTTTGCGCCGTATCATAGCCCGTCATGTGCGATCTTGTCGGCATTCCGCCATAAGCCTTGTATGCAGAACGCACCTTTGCGCTCGCGCTTGCGCCTAAAATCGCGCACCCTAAAATCAATGCTATAAAAATTAAATAATACTCTAAAGGCATACTTTTTTTCCTTCCTTATATTATATATGTATACTATATTTACCCTGTTTTTATACGCTTTAATCAAAGCGGCGCGTTTTAAACGCGCCGCTTATTTTTTATAAGTCAATCGAAAAAGGATATAATTCCGATTTGGAAACCCCTCTATCTTTCGCCGCGCGCTTGAGCGCTTCTTTTTTATCCAGCCCTGCCGCCATATAATGCTTGATATGCTCGACCTCGGACACTGCGTTTAACGGGCTTTCCTTTTCCTCTGCGCCGCCGATAATCAAAACGTATTCCCCGCGCTTTTCACCCGCTAAGCCGTCCTGCAAACGAAAATTCACCGTTTCCTCGTGGAGCTTGTTAATCTCACTAACCGCCGCGGCAGGTCGATCCCCAAACACCTCGTACATCGCCTTGATATCCTTATCAACGTCATGCGGCGCGCTGTGGAAAGCAAGGGTAATATCCAAATCCTTG
>JAFUMY010000061.1 GCA_017482415.1 Clostridia bacterium | reverse complement strand
TGGATACATATTCCGAATCGAGCAGCTCTTTTTCCTCATTATCTTCCTCGTCGTCCTTATCCGAACTATTGTCCGACGAGCTGTCTTGCTTTGACGAGCTATCTTGGACGGAGGAGCTATCTTGCTTTGACGTGCTTTCCTTTTCGATGGAGCTCACTTTTTTCGAGGAGCTTTCTACGCTTACAGACTGGTCGTCTTCAGACGAGCTTTCCTCTTCCGAAGAGCTGTCTTTTTTAGACGAAGAATTCTTTTTTGAGCTACTTTTCTCGTCGTCATTATCCTTGTCTTTTTCGCTCTCCTTGTTCTCGTTATCGATTGTAGAAGAAGCAGAAGAGTTGTTGTTCGTTTGTACGATAATCGTGCAGCCCACAAAAGCGAACAGCGCGCAGCTTATGCAAAGACAAGTCAACAAAAGCAGAAGCTTGTTTTTTAAAAGTTTCATAAAAGGAAACCGCCTTATAAAATGGATATATATAGTATAACACAGAACGTATCCGTTGTCAATACGGCCACTCGGCAAAAATTCATAAGGGAAGCGTAAAAATTCTTTGCTTTTTCGGGTGGTATGTGATATAATATATCGGAAAGAAATCAAGGAAAACGTATGAAGTATTTATTTTTCGACATAGAATGCTCGGTCGTGTCCAAAAAAGCGGCGAAAATTTGCGCGTTTGGGTACTGTCTGACGGACGAAAAATTTAATATCATTGAAAAAGAGGACCTGCTTATCAATCCGCAGGGGGGCTTCCACCTTACCGACCGTAAGGGAACGCAGGGGCTTGTCCTGCCCTACGAGTACGGTAGCTTTAAATCCTGTCCGACCTTTCGCGACCGCGCGGAGAAAATTTACGGCATGTTGCAGGATAAGGATACCCTCGTTGTCGGGCATGCGACCATGAACGACGTCAAATATCTCAACCTCGAAAGTCAGCGTTTTTCGCTGCCCTCGTTCACCTTTGATTTCGCGGACACGCAGTTCTTATATATGAATAAAATCGGGGAGTTTTCCCGTCAGTTCGGGCTCGGCTCGATTGCCAAAGAGCTCGGGGTGCAGTTCGTAGCGCATAGGGCGGTGGATGACGCGTATGCGACCATGAAGATTGCAGAGGCGATTTGCCGCGCAGAGGGCGAGGACGTGACCCTGCCCATGCTGCTTGAAAAGTACAAAATCACGCTCGGGCGGATTGAAAATTACGAAATCTCGTTGACGAGCTCGGCGGCGCTTGTCGCATATAAGGAAGAACAGGAAAGGAAGCGCGAGCAGCGCGAAAAAACCAAGGCGGAGTTTTACCGCTTTGCCGACCGTGAAAAGCGCAAGCGCGCGAAAGAGGGCTTGCTCAAAAACAAGTCGGTTTGCTTTTCCCACCCGTTGGAGCTGGAATTGCCGTTATCCAAGAAATTGTTGGGTGCGGCGTTTGCGCAGGCGGCGCTTTTTACCTCGCATGCAGAGGCTTGCGATATCTACGTCTGCTTCGAGGGAGAAAGCGGACCGCGTATTCAGTCCGTGCAAAACGCAAACGGTCGGATATTGACAGCGGAAGAGTTCGCTGCCTATTTGGGGGTATAATCGATGTCGAATTTACCTGAAAAATTCATCGAAAATATGAAAAAACAGCTTCCCGAAACCGAATGGGAAGCGTTTTTTGCCGTATATGAGGAAAAGCCGTATAAAGGGGTGCGTTTAAACCCGTTGAAGGGGGGCATGGACGAGTTGAAGTCCGTTTTGCCCATGTTAAAGCAGCCCGTGGCTTGGGAGAAAAACGGCTATTATACCGACGAGGAAAAGCTTGGCGGCTCGCCCTATCACGCGGCAGGGCTTTTTTACTCGCAGGAGCCGTCGGCAATGTGCGCCGCGCCGCTTTTGGAGGTGCAGCCCTTTGAAAGGGTGCTTGACCTTTGTTCCGCGCCCGGTGGCAAGGGCACGCAGCTCGCCTGCGCTATGCAGGGGAAAGGACTGATTGTTTTAAACGAGCCCGTTACTTCAAGAGCGAAGATTTTATCCCAAAACGTAGAGCGTATGGGGATAAAAAACGCGGTTGTAACCAACGAATTGCCCGAAACGCTGTCTAAGAAATTCGTGGGGTATTTCGATAAGATTTTGATAGACGCGCCCTGTTCGGGCGAGGGAATGTTCCGCAAGAATGCGGAAGAGGCGCTTCGGGAATGGAGTGAGGAAAACGTAGAGCTTTGTGCCAAACGCCAACGATATATTTTAGACGAGGGCACGAAAATGTTGAAGGTTGGCGGTCGGCTGGTGTATTCGACCTGCACCTTTGCGGAAGCCGAGGATGAGGGGCAGGTACGCGAATATTTAAAAAATCATCCCGAAATGCGGCTGATTAAGCAGGAAAAGCTGTATCCGCATAAGGTAGACGGCGAGGGGCATTTTGCCGCGCTGTTTGAGAAGACTGCGCGCGTGGAGGAATGGGATAGCCGCATCAAGGAAGCCAAACCGTGGTGTAGTCACGAGGCGGAAAAGGCATATCGGGATTTTGAAAAGAGCTTCTTTAAAGAACGCTTTGCAAGACGCTTATACGAAGCGAATGGCATGCTGTACGAGCTGCCCGAAAACGTATTCGACTGGAAAGGCTTGCAAATCTTGCGTGTGGGCGTGCGCTTAGGGGAAGTGAAAAACGGGAGATTCGAGCCCTCGCATTCGCTTGTAACCTGCGTTCAAAAATCGGAAATTAAGAATGCGCTGGATTTAGAAGAAAAGGATTTCCGCTTAGAAAAATATCTGCGCGGAGAAACGATAGAAGACGATAAGCTTGCAAACGGTTGGTGCGTTATTTGCGTACATGGGTATCCCTTAGGGCTTGGAAAAGCGGTCAACGGCACGGTTAAAAACCATTATCCAAAAGGCTTGAGAAAAGTATAAAAAGGAGCTGCGCGAAAGCGCAGCTTTATTGTATAGTGAATTAAAAACGTTCTATTTCATCATGCTTGTTATAGGTGAAGTTAAGCTTGCTCTTCAAGCAAGCTTAGTTGTGGCATGATTTAAAACGGTTTTACGTATAAAATAACAGCCTTAACTTTTGCGAAGCAAAAACTTCACTTGGGTGCAGCCCAAACTTCACTTATGCACTTGTCTGATTCAATTTCATGTAAAACCCCCGACGGATAACTTCCGTCGGGGGTTTTCTTTTCAATTACAATCGATTAGTCGTTGTAAGGGCTGTCGTCCTTTTCTTCGGGTTTTTCAGCTTTCTTTTCAACTTTCTTAGCAACCGATTTCGTAACGTTCGTTACGCGTGCTTTCGCACCTTTGTTCTTGCGAACCTTCTTCATAATCTTCTGGATGATAATGCTTGCGATTGCAACTAAGAGAACTGCTGCAACTGCGATGGAGCTAATCAGCATCCAAAGATTCAAGCCCGTATCTTCTTCAGAAGAGGATTCGGAAGAGGAGGTTTCGTCTTCAACCGCTTCGGGCGCAACCGTCTTTTCGGAAAGCGCGTAGTCCGCAACTTTTACAAAGTTGGTGCCTTCTTTATACTCTACGTATGCAACGCCAGCAGTCTGGTCTGCATAGGTGTAGCTGTTTTCATACAGGTTGCCTACCTTGTCTACGTCGAGGGTAGCGGAATATCTCAAGAATGCCGCGCTGTCGAAGTAGGAGAATACGCTCTCGAACGAGGAAATTACGCCTGCGTCTTTTGCCGCAACCATATCCGTGTAAGCCTTGAAGTTCTTTTCAGCCGTGTTCGTGGAATCGATAGGATTGTTATAATCGAAGATAACGTAGGAGTTTTCTGCGTTTACCGTCTTACCGTCTCTCGTACCGCTCCAAACCTCTAAGCGATAGTTCTTCGCAACGTCGCCCGTGTGTACGTAGAAGGTTACCGTCTGCCATTCGCCGTCGCCTGTAACAACAAAGCTCAAGCTCTTATCTTCGGTCGCGTCGTAACGAGCTTCCAAAGCCGATACGCTTGCGATATCATAAACGAGAGTCTTGTAATCCTTGTCTGCATAATAAGCCTTCGTGGTCTTATTATAGTAGAACGCTTCACGGTTCCAAGTATAATCGTTATAGCTGTGCGATGCGCCGCCTTCCGCTACGTAAAGGTTGCCCGTTACGGAATCCTTTTCATAGTTCGCAAGGTTTGCAAAGTATGCGCCTTCTTTCTTTTGTTCAGGCGTCAAGGAAGCGTAACCGCTCCAGTTCTTGTTTGCGGTGTAAAGACCAGTTTTACCGTCGAGCTTGAACGCTACAACCGAGCTCTTTTCAGCAGGGTCTTTCGTGCAGATGTTGCCGTCTTCGTCGTACCAGTAAATACGGTCGCCGCCGATGGAAAGGGTGGTCTGACGGTCGGTATCGTTCATATCG
>JAFUMY010000060.1 GCA_017482415.1 Clostridia bacterium | reverse complement strand
GCTTCCCAAGCTGTTCCCGGCGAGTTCGACTCTCGTCACCTGCTCCAAAAAGATAAACGTCCCAACGGGGCGTTTTTCTTTTTGGAAATAGATAATGAGGGAGAGTCGAACTCCGAGGGGGAATTTTGCGTATGAAAAACGATTGATAATCGTTTTTAGCAAAATTAGCCGAGCAATTTGTAATTGCGAAGGCGGTGATTTTTCGTAGAAAAAGCACGCTCTCGTCACCTGCTCCAAAAAGAGAAACGCACCCAAAGCGGTGCGTTTTTCTTTTTGGAAGATTAAGTGTTTACTGACGAGAGTCGAGGGTGGAGCCGCGAGTGGGAACGAGCGCTTTGCCTTACGGGCTTGGGATTTCGTTGGCTTGTCAGGCAAAGGCGGCAATTGATAATTGCCGAGCGGGGCGCGCCGCCAAAGGCGCGACTCTCGGAGACGCAGGCTTCGGCGTGATTATCTATTCATATATCTTTACCTTTTTTGATAAAAACGCTTGCATTACCATAGCCCTTGTGCTATACTGTGTCCATGTACTAAACCGTCTTGCGGAGTAAAAAATGACACCTTACGAAATCGCTACGCAAATCGTCGGCATATTTGCCATGGCGTTTAATATTTGGTCGTACCAACAAAAACAGCAACGTTTTATCATCGCCTTGCAGCTTGTCGGTTCATTGCTCTTTACCATCCACTTTTTTATGCTCGGCGCGTACATGGGTGGCTTGCTTAACGCAATCGGGATTATCCGTGCTATTGTTTTCTTGTATAAAGATAAGCTTAAATCAGAGCATTTTCTTTGGCTTGTCGGGTTTATCCTCGTTTATATCCTTTCGTACGTGCTGACCTTTACCCTGCTTGGAAAAGCGTTTAACCCGAAAAATGCAATCGTGGAGCTTCTCCCCATAATCGGCATGACGGCAACCACGTTCGCTTTCCGTGCCAAAACCGCAAAAACCACACGGCTTTTGGGTTTTATCAGCTCCCCTGCTTGGTTGATTTATAATATCATCTCCCTGTCTATCGGCGCAATCTGCTGCGAAGTGTTTAGCTTAATTTCTATCCTTATCGGGCTCTTGCGTTTAGACAGAACCGAAGAAGAAAACTAATCCTTTTATCGCATAAAAAAGCACCCTCTCGGGTGCTTTTCTTTTTTAGAAGTCGTTTATTTTTCCGCGCGTTCGGCGTTTTTGGACTCACGCGAGCGCTGCTGCTTTTGCTTTAATAAAAGGGTATGCGAAAGCTTCATTTCCTGTACGATACATTTCACCAGCGAATCTAAATCGCTCCCCTCCTGATAATCGGCAGAACAGATATAATTTACGCGGTTATCAAGCAGCAGGTTTGTAACCTTATTCTTTTTGCCCTTGGGGTAAATAGCAATCGAGATACCGCCCTGCTTTTTCACGAACGTCATGCACGGTATATCCGTGATTCCGTCCCCGAAATATACCATGTTCTGATAGGAAACGACGCGGTCGGTCATTTTTTCATTGACCTTTTTATTGTCCGTTTCGTCATAAATGCCTTTGGAGATTCGGAAAATATACTGCGTCTTTTGCGTGTAGTTGATGGCTATCTTCGGCCAAACCGCCTCGCCCTTTTCATCAAAATAATACTGACAAGCAAAAATTTTCTTAAACTCGTCCTTGATTGCCGAGCCCTCGATAATGTCCTTGATACCACTGGAAATGATATAATGCTCGATATTCACCCCGATGGATTCGCCGTACTGATTGATTCGCTTAAACCAGTTCTGCACCCCTTTATAAAAGGTGATATTCTGCCCCATCGAACGAAGATATTCCTTAGTAAAGGGAATCCCCTTTTCACGGCATTTGTACATCATATAATACATGTACCCGAGAATCCCCTCCATATAATGCTTTTTACGGAACTGCTCGGTTTCCCCCCAGAACTCGTCGCTCGTCATGTTAAGATTGGGGATAAAGCTGTAATTTTGCATATCCTCGTCGCACAAAGTCTTATCAAAATCGTACATAAACGCAATCGTAAGTTTTTTACGCATAGCCGTTCTCCTTGTCGTTGGTTTGTTTATTATAGCATACATTTATTCGTTCGTCAATACCCCCTTGAAAAATTCGTCAATCCCTTTATTCCAGCAGAAAAGCACCCGCTTGGGGTGCTTTTTCCTTATTGAATATTCTTTGCATTGAGAATGGCAACCTCTGCGCCCGTGTTCGCGTCCACGTATACAAAATACTGTTCCTCGCCGTATGAACAGAAGAATTCGTATACCTCGCGCTCCCCTTTCTGCGTAGCCGTTACCGCAAGTCGCGACGCTTCCACCGTCAGCTTTTTCGAGAGCTTTTCCGATGCCTCCTTTAAGCTGATTTCGGGATTCACCTCGTACCTGTCCCTATGGTTTTTCTGATACTTGGTCGTATCCAAGCCCGATACAATCCCTCTTGTACGGCATACTTTAATGCGAATTTCATCGGGATAATACACCGTACCGTCCTGCTCGTACACGTAGGTGAAATCGGTAGTCGAGCCGTTTGCACGAAGCCGTACCGCCGTCAAATCGGTATAACCGAGCTTTTCCAAAAACGCCTCTGCGATACGCTCCGCGTTTTCAATATCAAAGGTCTCGCCCGAGCATTCCGTGAAATAATCAAACCGAAGCAATGCGCCGTTCGATTTATCTACTTCCGCAAACAGCATTGCGCCCTGCTCATCATAGCCCTGCACGTTATACGCTGTATAACCGCGCGAAACCGTTTCACCCGTCACGGCATAGTCGTTGATTTTATAATCGGAAAAATACCCTCTGCAAAGCTCCTCCGCCCTTGTCGGGTCGATGGTACTTTCGCTCTCAAACGGAGCCGCAGGCATATTCTTTGGCGCGCGCTCCTGTTTTGCCTTTTCAAAAGCAGCTCGGTTTTCCTCTAAGGTCATGTCTTCCAGCTTTTTAAAGACGTCCGACATCATACCCTCGCCCTTTTTGATATACGACATCACGTCCTCGTCCGTCATCTTTTCCAGCATACCGTCAAGCTCTTCGCGAATGGAATGATTGAGCTTATAGAGCCCCTCTAACGTTTCCTTATCCTTTTCCGTCAAGGGCTCGCCGCTGCGGAGCTTTCCTAAAAGCCGTTCGCAAGTAGCCGCCGTGCGGTTGATAAAGGACGTGATATTGCCGTCCTGCTCTGCCGAAATAGGCAGCTTTTCAAGGTCTGCCTCCGCAAGCCGTGCCTGCACCAAAAGGTCGGTCAAAATGCGGCTCTGCTGCGCCTTATCGTTCGATACGCGGATGCGGTCTAAATCGTCGTCAACGTGCTCCATAATCCCCGTCAACTCGTACATGGTAGCCTTGTTTGCGTTCAAAGCCGCGTCTGCGTTCTTCTTCATATCAATCGCGCCGACCGTCACCGTCGTTGCCAAAGCCAGGCTGACGACGCCAAGGGATACCACTGCGGCAATCCAGCCACCGTAGCCCTTTTCACGCTCGGTCTTATGATTTCTTTCCCGACGGTTTTTCGAACGCTGGGATTTCTTTTTGGAGTTTTCCTGATTCTTATTCGCTTTGGCGTGGGCACGCTCTCGAATCGCTTCTTCCTTTTCAAGCTTACGCTTTTCGATACGCGCCTTTCTTTCAGCGGCACGCTTTTCAACAAGCGCCTTTTTTGCCGCCGCGCGCTTTTCTGCCAGCGCTTTCTTTTCCGCTTGTTTTTTCTTCCGCTTTTCCGCGCGTTCCGCCGCGCGTTTTAATCGGAGCTCTTTACGCTTTGCCTGTTCTTCCTTTTTCTTTAAAGCGCGTTCTACGCGCGCCTTTGCCGCTTGGCTTTCCTTTTCCGCTTTACTGCCTGCCGTACCTGCGTTGATTTCCTTAGCTTTGACCGACTCCGTTTTTACCGAATCGCCGAGCGCGGAATCTCCTTTCGCGCTCACGGGAGCTGTCTTTTTCACCGTCGTTTTCGTGGTTTTAGGCGCAGTGGTTTTACCCTTACCTGCGGATTTTTGAGTTTTGATTTCCCGTTCCACCACCTCTACCTTTTCCGCGCCCGAGGACACGTTCGTTGCTATTTCCGTTTCTTTCTTTTTCATCTCACTCTCTCCTTATCCTCAAATTGCAAAAACGTGCTTGCCGATTACCGTTACCGTCTGCCGATCAAAAATCCATGCGCTTGTTGCAATAGCGGGGTTATAGTAATAAATCGCACCGCCCGTCGGATCCCAACCGCTGATTGCGTCGCGCGCCGCTTTCATAGCCGTTTCGTTGGGCGTTAAGTTAATCTGTCCATCCGAAACTGCCGTAAAGGCATGCTTTTGATATACCACACCCGAAATGGTGTTCGGGAATTGCGGACTTCTTACACGATTCAAAACCACCGCGCCGATGGCTACCTGTCCTGTATAAGGCTCACCTCTGCCCTCGGCATAGATTGTTCTCGCCAACAGATACACGTCCGAGCTGGAAAAACCGTTTGCACCGTTCGTGGAATTCGCTGCCTGTTCCGCTAAAATACGATACGAGCTCTCCATGCCGAGTGCCTTATAGGTCGATTTTCCAACCACGCCGTCCGCTTTTAAACCGTTCTTTTTCTGGAAAGCAATCACTGCCGAACGAGTACCCGCACCGAATGCGCCGTCCACGCTTCCTTTATAATATCCCCACAGCTTTAATCTGCGTTGTACCTCTTTCACTTCGCCGCCCGTCGAGCCTTGACGAAGCACCGCTGCCTCTATTTCCTTTTCATAGGTAACCGCAGCCATGCCCTCATCGTTTGTCGCTTTTGCAACGCTAACCCCGACCATGGGTATACTCAATGCGCATACCATGGCTGCAATCATCAGCTTTTTCTTTGACTTTTTCATTCCCTTTCCTCCTATGTATTCCAATGCCTTTACCTATAAAAACGGTCTATGATTTCTTTGATTTTGCTTTTATAAATCACGTTCGAATCCGTTGCTGCAAAACACAAAGGCGGATACACGACGCACCACCAATTATCCCCTTTGCCACTGCCCAAACGAACAATCAACGCGGTGTATTCCCCCGCAGGAAGGGTATATTCCCCATAAACGCGGGTGGGGAACTCCTCGCGCTCCAAACGCGCGGTCGCGCCGTAGGGGAAGCCGTTTTTCCGTAATACCTCGCTTGCGACGCGTTCCACACCCAATAGATTCCGTTGTACGCCCGTCGTAGCTTCCGCTTTACTTTCGTATTCCGCAACAAGAGGGGTGAGGAAGTCCACTACCGCATCGCGCACCTTATATTTGACCGCCTGCGCCTCGCTCTCGTTAGAATCCGCGCGGATATGGATACGAATATACGCATTTTGTTGCGCAGAAGTGCCCGTAAACGCAGACATGCCCCCGTCGTTTGAAAAAACGCCCATACCAAGTACCGCTAAACTTATTATGATTGACATTAAAAAAATTATGCAAAACTTTTTCATAAAAAAATAACCTCCGTGTCCTTTCACACGGAAGTTATTGCCCTGTTTTTATGAATTTATACATAATGAAAGAAGAAATCAGCGGTTTATTTTACGTCGCTCCAACGGTGGTTATGCAGTTCCCCTTCTTCAAGCAAGCCCTCGTAATCGTTCTGCCGAAGCGCCTCGTATAATGCTATCGCCACCGAGTTGCCAAGGTTAAGTGAACGCGCTTCCGAGAACATCGGGATGCGCAAGCATTCTTCCTCGTGTTCCATTAACAGCTCTTCGGGTAAGCCCTTTGTTTCTTTACCGAATACGAGAAAATCCCCATCCTTAAACGCAACGTCGCTGTGACGGTGTCTGCCCTTGGTCGTGAAATAGAAAAAACGGCTGTTGGGGTATTTCGCCTGCAATTCGGCAAAGCTATCATAATAAGAAACCTCGACGAGGTGCCAATAATCCAGCCCTGCGCGTTTTAAATATTTATCCGTCACCTCGAAGCCGAGGGGGCGAATCATGTGCAAATGGGTGCCCGTCGCCGCGCAAGTACGCGCGATATTGCCTGCATTTTGGGGAATTTCGGGTTCTACAAGTACGATATGGAACATAAAAACAAACGCCTCTTTTTATTTATAATTATTGTAGCGGAAGACGAAAAATTTTGCAAGTGTTTTTAATACAAAAGGAAAATTTGGCACAGATTGACAACCCGCTTTTGAGGATAAACAAAGAATTTTTGGGTTATACTGTATGCGTAAGAAGTTTTAGGCGTACCGCCTTGACGGCTTATAATAAAAAAACGGAGTAAAATTATGCAATTTGAAAACACGGAAACCTTTAAGAATCTTGCGAAAAGCTTTGCAGGCGAATGCCAAGCAGGTATGCGCTATCAAATGATTGCTAAGCTTGCGATGAAAGAGGGCTATAAAACCCTTTCGGACGCTGTAAAGACAATCGCAAAAAACGAGACTCTGCACGCAACGCAATTCTTCAACAAAATGATTGAAAAGACGGGCAGCAGAGACTGCGTACAGTTCGACGCCGATTATCCTTTCCACATGGGTACGTTAGAAGAAAGCTTGAAGATGGCAGCCATGGACGAGAACAACGAGACGGAAGAGATTTACCCTTCCTTTGCTTTGACGGCAAAAAAGGAAGGCTTTGAGGATATCGCGGCTCTTTATAAAATGGTTGCGGAAGTGGAAGCGCAGCACCGAATCGTTTTTCGGTATCTGCAAGACGGCGTAAGAAACGGCACGCTGTTTAAAAGCGAAACGCCCATTCTTTGGATTTGCAGCGAATGCGGATATATGCATGTTGCGACGGAGGCTTGGAAGATTTGTCCGCTCTGTAAAGCGGAACAGGGCTACGTGGAATTGCATTTGCCTTTTGAAGGAGTCAAGGAATAATTACCCCGACAAAAGGAATTTCGTTGAATCGGTAACTGATATTTAAAAAGGAGAGAATTATGAAAAACAAACAGAACAACTATCAGAACAAAGCAAACAACAAGAACCAGAACGAAAAGAACTGCGGCAACAAAAATTGCGGTAATAAAAACAGCGAAAACAGCCACGGTTACAACAACGGCGGCAACAACTAATTATGCCGAAACGTACAACTAAACGCATACCTGCCCCCACGCAAAAGGCTTTAAACGTGCTCACCGAGCCGTCTGAAACCGATGTTTTGGGCAGCTATACGGGAAAACCTAAAAACAAGCGCGAGCAGCCTACGCAGGATGCGGACGATTTGTAAAAGGTAGAAAAAGAACCGAGCTTGCAGGACTATCCTGTAAGCTCGGTTTGTCTTATCTTTTATTAAAAATCGTCGTCATCTTTTCTTTTTCTCTTACCCGATTTCGGGGAGGGCGCGTCGTCATCGTCGAAGGAATCGAAATCATCGTCGTCATCGTCGTCATCATCGTCCATATCGTAGTAATCGTCCGCGGAAACGTATTCGAAGTCGTCTTCCTCTTCCTCGATTTCCTCTTCTTCATCTTCCTCCTCTTCCTCATCGAATTCAGAGTCGGGAATGCCAAGGTCAAGCTCTTCCTCTTCGTCGTCTAAATAGCTTCTCCAAGACGCGTCTTCTTTATCCTCGTCCTCTTCCGTTTCCTCGGCTTCGTATTCGGATTTCTTTTTGCAGTCCTCGCACATTTTTTCGCCGAGTACGATATAGTTCTCACCACAAATCGGGCAAAGCTCCGTTTCTTCGATATTCTCTTCGCTGTCAAAGCCGTCGGAGAAGGTTCTTTCACCACTGAGTTCTTTTAAGCAAACCTCGCAGTATTCCTGCTCGTCTGCGTCAATGAAATTTAATTCACATCTGGGGCATATTACGTATCTTGCCATTCTGATTTTCCCTCTTTATCGGTCGTAACCGTTTTTCTGCTATATTATATTAAGAAATGCTGTTTTTGTAAACTGTTTTTTGCCCTATTTTGAAAGTTTTTATGAACTTTTTATAAACTTTTTCGCTTTTTTCGTAAAAAATAGTCGTTTCCATAATGGAAACGACTATTTCAGTCAATTTTTATTCTTCGGAACCGTTTTCCGTTTCAGCGGGTTCGGTTGCTTCCGCTTCGTCATCCGCATAAACGTCGATGGTCTTATCGTCCGTCGTATCAATCTTTTTACGCTTGTATGCGTTGACCGTAGCTTCACGAGCACGGCGCTGTGCCGCTTTCTTATTCACTACAACAACGGGGATAACGATTGCCGCCGCCAATACGATTACGCCAGCCGCTACGATTGCAACGATTACCCATTTGTTCAAGCCGCTTTCCGTAGCGGTCGTCGTGGAGCTTTCTTCTTCTACGAGCAAGGACGCTGCCCAAGCCGCATCAATCGCTTCCTGATCCGCGCTGCTTACCTTACCGATTGCCTTTACAAACGTGCTTTCAAGCTTGAAATTGCCGTTCTTGAATTCAGTGAATTTTTCCTGCTGGTATTCGTCGTATAATGCCCACGTTTCCGCCGCAGCCGTTTTACCCGTGCGGAAGTAATAGGTCATCAAATCCTGCAAAATGCTGTTCTGGGAATACTTTGCAATCTCGTCCTTCGTTGCCTGGTAGTCTTCGTTTGCTTTCACGAGGTCTGCCGTAGAAACGCTAGCGCCTACGTTTGCAGCTGCGATATAGTTATAGGAAGTGCCCTCGATTGCCTGCGCGTCGCTATAAAGCATTACGCCGCCGACAAATTCGGGTTTATACCAAGAGGAGTTGAAGTCAACGTATGCAATCGTTACAGGTTGATATTCTTCCTTTTTGAAGATATCCTTGTAATCTTTTGCTTCACCCGTTACGTCTACACGAGAGAGCTTGTTACCGCTCGTACCCGCGCCGTAATAGTAGAGGTAGTTCCCTTCTACCGTCCAAAGGGTTGCATCGGAAACACCGTTTGCAATCGCGATAGGAGCTTTGTCCACGCCGTTTGCATCGGGGCTTGCTTTATAAATCGTCGAGCCGGATACGTAGATGTATTCGTGCTTGCCTTCTGCCGTTACGTTGAAGAGTGCCGTATCGGAAGCGTTCGTCGTGCTGTTTGCTACGATTTGCACAGCGGTGTTTGCCGCGATTGCGTTTGTAGCTACTTTGTCTTTGAGATAGTAAAGGTTGGTGTTTTCCGCAACCTGCGATCTCGTGAAGTAGACGCCACCGTTTTCGTAACGGCTCAGGGTATAGGTGTAGCCCTGTAATTCCGCTTTCGGGGTATTCACTTCCGCCTTGTTATTATAAACGTCGCTCCAT
>JAFUMY010000059.1 GCA_017482415.1 Clostridia bacterium | reverse complement strand
GACTGCTGTTTTCTCGTATGATGAACGATGAGTAACGCAATACCTGTGCCGTCTACAAGCTTTTTTAATTTGGAAATGATTTCGTAATCACTTGCATAGCTGTAATCCTTTCCGCCAAGCTCACGCACCCGTTGTAAAACGTCAATGATAATAAGTTTTGTGTCTGAATACTTTTCGTAGAACTCTTTAATTTGTTCTTCAAAGCCGTTATCAATCCCTTTCGCTTCCGTCGCTAAATGCAGGTCGGGCGTGCTTTCCACACCGAACATTCTATACAACCTTCGTTGCAATCTTGCATAGTCGTCTTCTAAGGCAAGATAGAGCACCGTGCCCTTTCTCACCGAGTATCCCCAAAGCGGAAGCCCAGTGCTAACGTGATAGGCAAGTTGCGCCATCAGAAAACTTTTTCCTACCTTGGCTGGCCCTGCAAAAAGATACGTCCCTGGATAAAGCACCCCTTCGATAATCGGCAGAGTTGCATCGAATACTTTTCCATAAAGTTCTTCCATGGTGACCGTTTTTAATTTTCTCGAATTTTTCGACAACGGAAAATTTCTTTCGTCCGCTTCATAAATTTGATGAAAATCATTGATTTTTTCTTTTGTATGTGCTATACTATCTATACAAATATTTTGAGGTGACTGCCCTGTGTCTGCGCCAACAGATGCTACATGGGCAGTCATTTCCTTTTCTCGCATGCACACTCTCCTTTCATTCCGTCCATTGTGACGGTTACCAAATCGATTATTTCGAGCAAATCAGGGCTTAAATCGCCCGAATTTGTGATCCTTTTAAGTTCGTCGAGTATTTCCCCGAGCTGGTCTTTTAACGCCTTATAAACGCGAGGATTGCCCTGCACAATGATATCGCGTTCCAAGCAACGGTTGCAAACGTAATCCTGCTTTGTCAACCCCGAAAGTTTAACTGCAATATCCAGCAATTTACTTTCTTTGGGCGAAAGCCGAACAGCAACGGTATGACAACGCCATCTTTGGTGCTTATCTCTATTTTTTTCTGACATCTTTAATTCCTCTCTAAGTTTAATTTTTTTGCAATTTCTTTTTGTGTACTCGGGAACAAATGCGCATATCGATAAGTGATATCAATACTCTCGTGTCCTACCCTATCCGCAATCGCTACCGCAGAAAAGCCCATATTAATGAGCAGAGAAACATGAGAATGACGAAGATCGTGAATCCTTATTCGTTTCACCCCAGATGCGTCACAGCCCCTTGTCATTTCTCGGTGCAGATAACTTTTGGTAATTGGAAACAATCGAGTATCCTCCTCTGCCCAATATAGTGCCTTGATATAATCTTGCATTTCCTCTACAAGAAAATCGGGCATTTTTATATTGCGATTACTTCTTTCTGTTTTTGGATCAGTAATCATATCCTTCCCCTCCAAGCGTTGATAGGATTTTGTAATGCGCACAATCCCTTCTGCAAAATCAAAGTCCTTGGGCGTAAGCGCAAGCAATTCCCCCATTCGCAAACCGCACCAGTACAGCATTTCAAATGCGTAATAAGAAATGGGCCTGTCCATAATTTCTTCAACAAACGCCATATATTCTTCCTTTGTCCAAAACAGCATTTCCGCTGTTTTTTCTTTTCCCATATTCCCTGCTTTTGCGGCAGGATTACTGGGCAACTCGTAATACCGTACTGCGTGATTAAAAATCGCGCTGAGCTGGTTATGAATGGTTTTGAGATAGGTCGGCTTAAACGCCTCCCCGTTATCGTCTCTATACCCCATAATTTCCTTTTGCCACGCAATCACGTCCGATGCCTTGATTTCGTTGATTTTTTTATCCTTGAAATAAGGCAAAATCTTTTGGTCGATGACACTTATTTTCATAATCCAAGTACTTCGTTTTAAGCGTTCTTTCAAATCCTCTTTGTAGATTTCAACAAAGCTTCCAAAAGGCATATCCATGCTTCCGTTTTCTTTTAAGAGAAACCTACGTTCCCATTCCAAAGCCTCGCGCCTGGTTTCAAAACCGCGTTTGACTTTCCGTACTTTCTTTCCCGTCCAGTCTTGATAGCGAAAAGAAATGTACCATTTGTTGTTCTTGTCCTTATAAGCCGGCATATAAATCCCTCCTTTTCGTTATTCTGCTTTGCCGTAAAGCTTCTCTTCGTAATATCTGCGGCTAACTCGTCCCGGAATCGTGATATAGCCCTTTTTCGCAAGCTCGCCGTTTAATCTTTTAATCAGATTATACGCAAAAGACTTGGAAACGCTAAGTTCAACCGCAATCTCTTCTGCCGTTACCATTAACTTCTTTTCCATACGCTACACCTCCTTTATAGATTTTCTTTTTCAACATAACCACCTCTGTCTTTCGATATTTTTAGACAATTTAGAATTATTCTAAAAGAGTTATCTAAAATTATTATACACACGATTGACAAAAACGCAATAGAATTGTATAATGTTTATTGGAGTGATTAAAATTTTACAAAATCGCACAATTTTATATTCTCTAATTTTTTCGGAGCAAAAAATGCCTAAACTCGACCCTTCTAACTACACTTTAAGCGAAGAAGAAAAAGTCTTTAATCTTTGCCAAAATACAAAAGATTTAATTTTAGACCGTTGCCAGTGCAATGTATCCATTGACCAAAAAGAAAAGACCGTAAAAATTTCGGTTGATCCCTCTCTCGCCCAATTATATGAAGAAGGATTAACCACCCTTGAACGTCTCTATCCTCAAGAAATGGATTTTGATGAGGACGAAGAAGATGACGAAGATTTTTCTTCGGACAAATTACAAAAATTGCAAAAACGCTTCGATATTAGTTATCGTGACGAAATTGAAGAATGGGAAAAAGAACCCAAGCACTATCATCACGAATTTTACGGAAACGCTTTAAGCGGCAGTGCAATCCGCTTTGCGTTAGGCGAAGGGTTGCTTGATTTTTGCTATCACGATTTCAAAAAACACATCCCCAATTTTAGTTTATTATTTGCCGTTCTGTCTGAGGACGCCATCAAATTATTCGCAACAGACGAAGACAATGACGAATTGCCTACTAAAACTGAAAAAATCAAAAATTTAGACGAGTACAGGGATTATATGGATTTACGATGGAAACATATAAATGAGCTCGGAAACAGCTTTTTCTACCTTTCCTTATACACCGCTATTTTTACGCCGTTATTTTTAACTGTCAACGAAAAATCGATAGCAAGATACCTGCGCTATCTTCTTTTCCTTCAAAAAGATTTTCAAGAAAAATTAGAATTTTGTTTCGACCCCGAATTTTACCCGTCTGTGCTTGGGCCTTTAACTTCGGTAGAACGCTATAAGCTGTATGTTGCAACACACCCTCACGCAACAACTTCCTATGAACGGCGAGAAGATTTTTCTATTATATCCTGCGATGATTCCGATTACATCCTAAATCGATTAAATACAGATTTTAATACTTCATCGTGCGAGTACAATGAATTTATAAAAAAATATTTCAAAAACGATCCGCCCGACGTGATATTCAAAATCCCCTATAAATTTTCCGTATCTTATGAATGTTCCAGTATTTTGGAAATGTTGGAACTTGAATTTTCAAAAATGTTGGAATTAGACATTAAAATGCGCAAATGCAAACGTTGCGGCAGATACTTTATTATGAAAGGAAATTACGACACCAACTATTGCACGCGTATTTTAGACGGACAAACTCGCACCTGCCAAGAGCTTGCAGCGCAGGAAAATTACAAAGCGAAAGCAAATGAAAATCCTGCCCTGCGGATATACAGTAAATACTACAAGCGTTACGCAGCGCGCGTGCGTTCCAAACAACTCAAAGAAAAAGAGTTTAAGACTTGGAAATACAAAGCCCTCACTATGCGCGACGAATGTACCGAAGGGAACATCACAGCCGAAGAATACGTCGCTTGGCTGGAAGCATATTTCCCAAACCGAAAGCAACCTAATTGATACATAATTTGCATACAAAAAGCCCCTCTTACTTGAACTTTAAGCGTTCAAATAAGAGAGGCTTTTCTCCTATTTTATTGTATCAGGATAATCAAAAGGTATCAAAACGGTATCATTTTCCGTTTTTGAAAACCAAAAATCCGCTGTTTATAAGGCTTTGCGTGATTTCGTTGATTATTCCCATTCGATTGTACCACAGGGCTTCGGCGTTAAATCGTACAAAACACGGTTTACGTTTTCTACCTCCGTCGTGATGCGGTCGGTGATTTTTTTCAAGATTTCATAGGGAATTTCCTCGATGGTCGCCGTCATCGCGTCTACCGTATTGACTGCGCGAATGATTACGGGATATGCATACGTGCGCTTACCATTCTTCACGCCGACCGATTTAAATTCGGGCACTGCCGTAAAATATTGCCAAACCTTGCTATCCAAGCCTGCCTTTGCAAATTCCTCACGCAAAATTGCGTCCGATTCACGAACAGCCTCCAAACGGTCTCTCGTAATTGCTCCAAGGCAGCGCACACCAAGCCCCGGACCGGGGAACGGCTGACGATAGACCATGTCGTTGGGCAAGCCTAACGCACTGCCCACAACGCGAACCTCGTCTTTATACAGGAATTTCAAGGGCTCTACCAATTCAAACTGCATATCCTCGGGCAAGCCGCCTACGTTATGATGCGCTTTTACGCCGTCGCTTTCCAGGATATCGGGATAAATCGTACCCTGTGCCAAGAAAGAAATTCCTTGCAGCTTGCTTGCTTCCTCATCGAACACCTTAATAAACTCTCCGCCGATGATTTTGCGCTTTCTTTCAGGCTCTTCTACACCCTCTAAAAGTCCTAAGAAACGTTCGGTTGCGTCTACGTATATAAGATTTGCATCCAACTGATTTCTAAACACTTCAATAACCTGTTCGCTTTCGCCCTTACGCATTAAGCCGTGGTTTACGTGCACGCAAACGAGCTGCTTGCCCACTGCTTTGATAAGGAGCGCCGCAACGACGGAAGAATCCACGCCGCCCGAAAGCGCCAATAAGACCTTTTTATCCCCTACTTGGGCTTGAATTGCCGCTACCTGTTCCGCAATAAATGCGTCTGCAAGCGGTTTTGTATTGATGCGCGCCATCGATTCAGGGCGTACGTTATTTGACATATAAATATCCTCCTAATATCCTTCTTTGAATGGTAAAATATAAAAATTTGTAGCTATACTATGCCTACGTTTTATCTTAATTAGTGTTGCGAATAGTTGGGTGCTTCCTTGCTAATCGAAATATCGTGAGGATGGCTTTCGATTAAGCTCGCATTCGTAATCCGCACAAATTCGGAATTCGTTCTAAGGTCTTCAACCGTGCGCTTACCGCAATAACCCATGCCCGAACGCAAGCCGCCTTTCATCTGATAGATAACTTCCGCAACGCTGCCACGGTAAGGTACGCGGCCTTCCACCCCTTCGGGCACGAACTTCTTTGCGTTTTCTTGGAAATATCTATCCTTGCTCCCT
>JAFUMY010000058.1 GCA_017482415.1 Clostridia bacterium | reverse complement strand
GAACAGCTACGGATAGATTATCCAGATAGCCCGTTCAAGGAGTAATATGCAAATGGCAGACCTCAATACCCTTGTAGAGGATAGCTGGTAGCATAGGGCTTCGCCCGCATATGAAATACCCCGCGTTTTCACGCGGGGATATTTATTGTTTCAAAGCGTTAATTTTCCGTTTCCGTTGCAGCGGCTTTTTTATTTTGCAGCTTATTTTGAATAAGATAATACACGCCGTCGAACAAACCGATATACAGGATAAACAAAGCAACGACGAGGATTGGATAAAGCACGCGATTTCCGTTGACAAGGTTATAAACGAGGCTGTACGGTGTACCGTCATGGTTCATAAGGAACATGTAATTATAATCGACGAGCAGGTTGACCGCATACGCCAAAATCGAAATAGCGACAATCAATCCAACGACGATAGGGATATTTTTCTTTTTCATACTCATCATACCCGAAACGCCGATATAAATCGAGGCGAAGCCAGAGATGGTATGGGTGATTCCCGAAAAAACGTTATCCATCGACAGGGTGGGATATGCGCTGTAATTTTGCGCTGCGCCGATTGTGCCGAAGACAGCGCCTAAAATCCCAAACAGGAATACGAAATCCAGGCTCGCCTCCTTGACCCTGCCCTTACAGAATGCCGCCAAGGGAATGGCAATAAGCTGGAGACTGCACAGGAATAAGGGCAGTACGTACAGCCAGTGCAAAGCGTTTTGACAGCGTATGCATAAACCCACGATTTTCAAAAGCTCAAAGCCGTTAATTAAAAAGGCGCAAACCACCAAAACCATATTCTTTTGCTTGTCGCTACGGTGCTTATTTCTCATGCCAAGCCAAATCGCCAAAACGGTCATGAGGACAAGGAGCAAAAAAACGAAGCTTAAATGTTGCCAGGACCACGCGCCCTCTGCTTCACGAAGAAAGCCGTAGCTGTTTTCAGAAACTTTACTTAATCCAAAAAATTCTTTCATAAGCGTATATTATCGTTTGTAAGAAATGTCGATTAAATCACCACGATATCCAGCGATTTAAACTGTTCTTTCAAGGCGTCGGGGAATTCGTCGTCTGTAATCAAGACGTTGATATTTTCCATTCTTGCGAAGGTATACGGCTTGATTTTACCGATTTTGGAGCTGTCAAGCATCATATACAGGAATTTTGCCTTTTTACAAATCACGCGAAGAAGCTCCGCCTCCACCTGCGAGCTGCAAGAGAATCCGTTTTCGGGGGTGAATGCCGATGCGGAAATAATCGCAAGCTCGAAATTCGTGTCCGTGAAATAGATGGAGGAGAAAGAAGACGCCGTGGACAGATTTTCCTTGATGAGCTGCCCGCCCAAGAGGTTGACGACGACGTTTTTCTTTTTGGCGAGTTCGGTTGCTACGGCAAGGCCGTTGGTGAACACGATGGAGTGTCTATCGGGCATTTCTTTCGCAAGATACAAGGCGGTGGAGCCGCCGTCGATAAAGATAGACGCGCCTTCGTCTATGAGGCTTGCCGCCTTTTGCGCGATAACGATTTTTTCGTCGGTGTGAATGGTCGTCTTTTTAGTATACGGCTCGCCCGAGGTCTTTTGTACTTCGCGCACGGACATGGCACCGCCGCGTATACGAATGATTTTGCCTTCTTCTTCTAACTGAAAAAGGTCTCTGCGCAAGGTCATTTGCGATACGTTGGGGAAATGTTCTTCCAACTGTTCCAAGGTGAGCTTACCGCGTTTGTCTAAGAGTTCTGCAATTTCCGTGATACGTTCGCGCTTCATAGAGGCTTCTCCTTTGTTTTTTGTTATTTCGCGCAGTGATTTTACGCGCGGTTTGTTCTTATGTATCAAATTTATCATAAAAAACACAAAAAAGCAAGTGCTGGGCGGGTATTTTTGTTTTAAATTTTCAAATTTACAAAATAAAAATTGTAAAGAAAGTAGGGAGTGTGAAAAATTTTCAAAAGCTCATGGAAATTGCGCGATTTTTTTCGGGAATAAAAATTCACTGAAAATTGCTTGCGGTATGCGCGTAAGTGTGGTATAATGAGGAAAAGAAAATGAGGGAAGAACGAAATGTACGATTTTATTGCCGATTTAGACGGATATTTTTGTGAAAAATACGCAAATTACGATAAGCTTTGCGTGCTGCCGGGATATAAAATGCCCCTGATGCAGCGTTCGGAGCAAGACGATTTCGGCAGAACGCGTACCTATACCCTGCCTGCCGATACCATGCGGCTTGCGAATCAAGAGAAAAAGGACGAGCTTTTGAAGCTATTGAAAACCAAGATGCTTGATGCGACCTTTTCCTTTTCCTTTTTGCCGATGAGCGGCTTTAGACGGCTGAAAAATCGTTTTTCGAAATTTGCGTTCTATAAAAATTTAAAAATCGTTTTGAACAAGTACGGTGTAACGGAAGAAGGGGCTTTCGAAAACCTTAAAATCCCTGAAGAGGTTTGGAAAGGGATTTGTAAAGGAAAATTTCTGCCGACGAAAAATTTACTCTTCTCGTTGGCTTTGACGGTGCAAATTTCCTACGACGATCTTCTTTCCATGATGGCACTTTGCGAATACGAGTTCGATTTTGCCATTGTAAAAGACGTGGTAATCGCGTACCTGCTCCAGACAAAGGTTTACAATCGCAGTATGATTGACCGTGCCTTGGAGGAATATAAGGTTGGCAATCTTTTTATTTGACCTGCCGTTGAACGCTTGCTTTTTTAAAAAGCATATGCTATAATATAGAAAATTAAATACCGAGCGAAAAAAGAGTACCTCTTTCAAAGCCGTAACAGAGAGCGATGCCGTAGGCTGAAAGCAGAGCAAGGCGAAAGGAAGTGGGAAAGTGCGTTTTCGCGTTTGAGGACAGAGTAATTTCTGCGGTTGCCCCCGTAATCGGGCGAAAGAGGAGAACGGATTTCGTTCTTGAAGTAAAGTGGAACAGCGATAACACGCCTTTACGCAATAAAGTCAATCGGCTTTATTACGCAAGGGCGTTTTTGTTTATTAGAATACGGAAGAAGAAATTGGAATTGAGGAGAAAAAGAAGAGAGAATTTAAAGAAAAAGGAGGTTGACTATGTGGTTTAAAAACCTCAGAGAAGACATCAAAGCGGCAAAAGCTAACGATCCTGCGGCGCGTAACTCGTTTGAAATTTGGCTCACCTATTCGGGTGTACACGCGTTATCATGGCATCGAGTGGCGCATTTCTTTTACAAGATTAAATTGAAGCTGATTGCGCGTATTATCAGCCAAATGGCTCGGTTTTTCACAGGGGTGGAAATTCACCCTGCGGCAAAGATTGAGGGAGGCGTATTCATTGACCACGGCATGGGTGTGGTCATCGGTGAAACGGCGGAGGTGCATAAGGGCACGGTTATTTATCAGGGCGTTACCCTGGGTGGTACGGGCAAGGAGCGCGGTAAGCGTCATCCCACGATTATGGAAAACGTAACGCTGTCGGCAGGCGCGAAGGTTTTGGGCGGCTTCACGGTTGGTAAAGGCGCGAAAATCGGCGCGGGCGCGGTCGTATTAAAGGAAGTACCGCCCTATGCGACGGTCGTTGGGATTCCCGGGCGAATCGTCAAGATTCGAGAGCCGGAGCCCGAGGAGGAAACGCCCGAAGAAAAGCCGAAAAAGAAAAAACGCAAAGAGCGCAAGAAAGAAGAAAAAAGTCAAGAATGAGCATACCAGGTATGCGTTGAATTATAGGAGCAAGGAGAAAAAATATGAAAATTTATAATACGCTGACGAAGCGCAAAGAGGAATTTATCCCGATTGACGGAAACAAGGTAAAAATGTATGCTTGCGGTATCACGGTATCGGGCGAGGCGCATATCGGGCACGGCTATCAGGCGCTGATTTACGATATCATGCGTAAATATTTAAAAAAACTCGGTTACGACGTAACGTATGCGCGTAATTATACGGACGTAGACGATAAAATTATCGCAAAATCCCATGAAACGGGCATTCCTGCGGACGAATATGCCGCGAAGATGATTGAGAATATCAACGAAATTATGGGCAAGTTCCACGTGGACGATCCCGACGTTTGGCTGAAAGCAACGGAGAATATTCAAAACATTATCGATTTCGTAGCGACCTTGATTGAAAAGGGACACGCATATCCGACGAAAAACGGGGACGTATATTTCGACGTGGAATCCTTCCCCGGCTACGGCAAGCTGTCGAATAGAAACATCGAGGACGCTTTGGACGGTGTGCGCGTGGATAATGACGATGAGAAAAAGAACGCCTACGATTTCGCGCTGTGGAAGAGCGCAAAACCCGGCGAGATTTATTGGGAATCCCCTTGGGGTAAGGGTAGACCGGGTTGGCATATCGAATGCTCTGCGATGAACCGTGCGGCGTTTGGCGAGCAGATTGATATTCACGGCGGCGGCAGGGACTTGATTTTCCCGCACCACGAAAACGAGATTGCGCAGACGGAGGCTTTGACGGGTAAGCAATTCGTTCGCTACTGGACGCACAACGGTCTTATTAAGGTCAACGGTCAGAAGATGAGCAAGTCCTTGGGCAACAGCCTGCTCCTTGCCGATCTTTTGGAGAAATATTCGGACGAGGCGGTGAAGTTTGCGCTGCTGCAAACCAACTACCGCAACGACATCAACATCACGGACGATTTATTCCCCGAGGCAGAGAAGCATTTGCATGAATTCTATTCTACGCTGAACGTCGTGGATAAGATTATGAATGGGTTCTGCGGTATGGAGCTGACCATCAGCAGCGACGACGCAATCCGCGCGGCGGAGATTGCGCAGAAGGTGGATAGTGAGTTCAACGAATGCATGAGTGACGATTTTAACACGGCGTTGGCGCTTTCGAATTTGTTTGGGTATTTCAAGGAAATCAAAAAGCTTCTTTCGGTAGGGAAATCGGGCGAGTGGTTTGCCGCGCTTTCCTATGCGGTGCAGATTCGAAAAACCTACGGACTTTTGGGCTTATTCCAGCAGAATGCGAACGAGTATCTTGCATGGTATGAGGAAAAGAACGTTTCGGCAATCCCTGCGGAGGTGCAGGCGATTGCGGAGGAACGCTGGGCGGCAAGAACGAACAAGGACTGGGCGAAGAGCGACGAGCTCCGCGCGAAGCTTGCCGAGCTTGGTTATACGGTAAAGGACAGCAAGACAGGTTACGAGCTGACGAAAAACTAAACGAAAAGAAAAAGGCGGCGATTGCCGTCTTTTTTCATGGAATTTTTTGCGCTGGTGGCTCGCGATTGCTTGACAAAAAAAACGGGTACATATATAATGATAAAGAACTTTATGCAAGAAACTATGTTTCTTGTGGTTGGATTTTCGCAAATTAAGCAAAAGGATATAGACATTATGAAAGCAAAAGAATTAAGAGAATTGTATTTGGGCTTTTTCAAGGATCGCGGTCACAAGGTGATTCCTTCCGCATCGCTCATTCCCGAAAACGATCCTACCGTCCTCTTTACGACGGCAGGCATGCATCCGCTCGTTCCGTACCTGCTGGGGGAAAAGCACCCTGCGGGCAATCGTTTGACAGACGTACAAAAATGCGTGCGCACGGGTGATATCGACGACGTGGGTGATGAAAGACACTGTACGTTCTTTGAAATGCTCGGCAACTGGTCGCTTGGGGATTATTTCAAAAAGGAGATGATTCCTTGGAGCTACGAGTTCTTGACCGATAAAAAATATTTGGGGATTCCTGCCGATCAGCTTGCAGTGACGGTATTCGGCGGCGATGAAACGCTGCCCTGCGATAACGAGGCTGCGGAGCTTTGGGAAAAGGCAGGTATCAAGAAAGAGAATATCTATTTCATGCCCCGTGAAAACAACTGGTGGGGTCCTGCCGGCTTGACCGGCCCTTGCGGTACGGATACGGAAATGTTCGTAATTCGTAAACCCAAGTGCTCTCCGACCTGTAATCCCGACTGTAACTGCGGCGCGTTCTTGGAAATTTGGAACGACGTATTTATGCGCTTTAATAAGCAGGCAGACGGTTCGTATACCGAACTTTCGCAGAAGAACGTGGATACGGGCATGGGCTTAGAGCGTGCGCTGTGCGTTTTGAACGGCAAATCCAGCGTTTACGAAACCGACCTTTTTGAGAACGCCATCAAGAAGATTTCCGAGCTTACGGGCAAGACCTACGGCGAATCGGAGGAGGTAACAAAATCCTTCCGCGTGCTTCTTGACCACACGCGCACGGCAACCTTTATGCTCGGCGATGAAAAGGGCATCGTGCCCTCGAACACCGACCAGGGCTATATTTTAAGAAGAATCATTCGCCGCGCGGTACGCTACGGACGCAAAATTGAGCTTCCTGAGGGCAGCCTTGCGAAGATTTCCGAAACGTTTATTGAGGAATATGCGGACGTATATCCCGAGCTGAAAATCAATGCCGCAAAGATTGCGGAAGAGCTGCAAAAGGAAGAAGCGAAATTCAATAAGACCTTGCAACAGGGCTTAAAGGAATTCGAGAAATGCTTGAACGGTATCGAACGCAAGAACGCGTTTATGTCCCAAAAAGACCCTGCCTACGTTCCCGAAAAAATGATTAACGGTAAGCAGGCTTTCCACTTATACGACACCTACGGTTTCCCTGTGGAGATTACGGACGAAATGGCGAAAGAGCGCGGCTATGAAGTAGACCTTGCAGGCTATAAGGCGGCGTTTGAGGAGCACCAGAACAAGAGTAAGGCTGGCAGTGAGCAGAAATTTGCTTGCGGTCTTGCCGACCACAAGGAAGCGACGACGGCGCTGCATACGGCTACCCATCTTTTGCATGCGGCTTTGAAAAAGGTATGCTCGCCCGACGTCAACCAAAAAGGCTCGAATATTACGGAAGAAAGACTCCGTTTTGACTTCAATCTGCCTCAACCCATGACGGCGGAACAAATCAAGGCGGTAGAGGACCTTGTCAACGAACAGATTGAAAAGGACATTCCTGTCGTCATGAAAGAAATCACGCTTGACGAAGCGAAAGCAGAGGGCTTCACGGGGCTTTTCGAGAGTAAGTACGGTGAAGTAGTCAAGACGTACACGATTGGGGATTTCTCGAAAGAAATCTGCGGCGGTCCGCACGTTGAATCGACGGGCAAGCTCGGCAAGTTCAAAATCCAAAAAGAACAGAGCTGCGGCTCGGGCATTCGCCGTATTAAAGCTGTTTTACAGTAAAACGGCAACGTATAAGCATCGCACCGTTATATATGTGAATTGAAACTTCGTTTTCGTGAGTTGCAAGCAAAGCTTGCGTGAATTGCGCCTAACGGCGCGTGAATTGAATAGTGTTCCTCACCCACTATTCGTTATGGCATTATTTAAAACGATTTTACGTATAAAAATACAGCTACAACTTTTACGAAGTAAAAACTTCACTTGGGCGTAGCCCAAACTTCACTTATTATATAAACTTCACTGCGCCAACGGCGCAACTTCACATAAGCTTTTCTTTCGCTACACCGCGAAGCGGTCAACACAAATAAGGTGATACCATGTACGAGGTTATGTCTGCGGACGAAATAAAAACGCTGATGCAACCGCTTTTAGAGAAAGGTTTTCTTTTCGAATACTTCTATCAAAAGGGCGGCGATAGTAGCTGCGTATATATCTGCCGTTTTAAAAAGGGTAAGGACTTTTTGGACTGGCGCGAGGTTTCGGGCGGTACGGAAATCAATATCGTTGTCTCTGTCAACGGCGAGTATCGATTCCCGTCCTTAAAGCTGCTCTATCCCAAAGCCTATCGAGGCTTTCAATGTAAGCATCTCTTTAAAAAACCGACCGTTTCCGAGCGTAGAGCTTTCATTGCAAAGCTCCTTATCACGGAGCTAAATAGCGGTAAACCCGACTTTTTCGGAATAAAATTGTAATAGAAAACCGCCCTGCGATTTGAGTCGCAGGGCGGTTCTTTTATGTTATTTTTTCAATTCTAACGTCCGTTTATACGCCGCTTT
>JAFUMY010000057.1 GCA_017482415.1 Clostridia bacterium | reverse complement strand
TTGATAAATATTGGAATAAATAAACAAGATAGATATAAAGAAAAAATCGGCAGGACTACACCTGCCGATTTAATTTTTCTGTATTTTAAATAATGCCATAATAAATAAGCCGAAATTTGCGCCAATCAATACACCGAGACTAAGCCCAAGCCAAAACATATACCGTACCTCCTTTCCGTTTCAGTATATCCAAAAATTCCTTGTTTATACATCGTATGGTGAAAAACTTTCTCATTGTCACTTTTTTTATGAGCGTTGGATATAATGAAAGAGAAACGGAGGTGGGGTATGCGGATTTGTTTTGTAACGCAGGGCGAGGTAGGGAAATTTAAGGAAGAATGTACGGAAACGTATGATTTGGTGCTGTTTGGCTTTAACGGGCTTAGTGAAGTCAGTTATGAAAAGGAGTTAAAGGGTGAGACTTCTTTTTTTGAGGAAGCAGCTTTGCTTTCAAAAGCGACAAATGCTACGGTGGTCAGCGGTTGTATTACGGATACTCGAGGCCATAAACGAAAATCAGCGGTGGTCGCAGAACGCGGTCGCTTGATAGGGGTTTCGGATATGTTGAACGTAATCGACGGTTCGGTAAACTGCGGCGCGGCGTTGCGCGTATATGATACAAAAGTAGGACAAATGGGGGTGTTGGTGGCGGAGGATCTCTATTTTCCCGATGCCATTCGCGCACTATCGCTGTGTGGTAGCGAGTTTATTATTTGTCCATTCGGTGGTGTGGTGGACAGTATACAAAAGGTATTGCTTCGCGCCGATGCATTTTGTTACGGAATTCCCATATTCTTTTGCGGAAACGGGTATTGTATGCTTGCCGATCCTTTTGGTAATATTGCGTTTGAAAGTCCGAGCAGTCCAGCGATATATGAATATCGAAAGGTAAAGGAATATCATTTGATAGAAACCCGTCGTAGGGGATTTTATCGCTCGGGTATATAAAAATAGCCGCTTCGCTAAGGCGAAGCGGCTTGCGTTTTAAAAGCCTGCGTTTTTGATATCTCTGTCCACCGAGCGTTTCAAATCTCTCTGTGCAATCGCTTGTTTTTTGTCATAGGTGTGTTTACCGCGGCAGAGCGCAATTTCAATTTTGACAAGGGAGTCCTTAAAATACAGCTTCAAGGGCACGAGGGTATAACCCTGACGGTTAATACGCCCTGCAATTTTTGCGATTTCACTTTTGTGCAACAACAGCTTTCGGTCTCGACGGGTATCCTTGGAACTGAAACCATCCGATTTTTCATAGAAAGCAATATGCATATTTTTGACGGAGACGTCGTTTCCGCGTAAGAAACAAAAGCTGTCGTTCATATTGACGTTGCCAAGGCGCAAGGATTTGATTTCGTTGCCTTCTAAGACAATACCCGCTTCATATTTTTCTTCGATAAAGTATTCGAAAGAAGCGCTTTTATTGGTTGCAATAATTTTCATAAAATACCCCAAAATATTCATTCGTTGCGTACACGGTACGCTTGTTTATAGTTTTTGCAATACTCGAAATTCCGTTCTGCGCCGTTCAAAATCCACGTCGTAAACCTTGACGCGCAGGCATTCGCCAATCGTATAGCTTTCCTTTTTTCCCCGAAGTAAAAAGCGGTCTTGGTCGAACTCGAAATCATCGTAAAGGCTCTCAATCGGAATATATCCCTCCACGGTGTTCGGCAGCTCGGCAAATAAACCAAAGGAGGTTACCCCCGAAATGACGGCTTCGTGAATTTCGCCGATATGCTCGCTCATATACATTGTCATATACAAATCGTCTACGTCACGTTCTGCGTCGGCGGCTCGCCGTTCGCGTTCGGAGGATTGCTTTGCGGCGGTAGCAACGTATTCGCCAAACTTATCCGTCGCTTCTCCGTACCCTCCGTTTATAATCATTTTAATGATACGATGAATGCAAAGGTCGGGATAACGCCGAATGGGGGAAGTGAAATGGCAGTAGCAAGGGCTGGCGAGCCCAAAGTGTCCTACGTTTTCAGGGGAATAACGAGCCTTTTGCATGGAGCGTAGCATTACGCGGTTTAAAACTGGATATGCAGGCAGGCTTTCTGCTGCCTTTAACAGGTTTTGATAATCGTAAGGCTTGACGTCCTCTGCGTTAAAGCGTGGCGTGAGCCCTAAGGTTTGTGCAAAGGCACGGAAGGCCGCAGCCTTTTCCGCACTCGGCTTTTCATGAATGCGATAGACGAAAGGCGCTTCAATTGCATGCATGTACTCCGCAACCGTTTCATTGGCAAGCACCATGAAAGCTTCGATGATTTGTTGGGAAAAAGCGCGTTTATAATCAGGGATTGAAATTTCGTCGTTTTCGAAGAGGATTTTGGCTTCTTTTACGTCGAGGGCAACGCTGCCGCGCTTCTCACGCATACGCTGCAAAAGCACGGTCAATTCTTTAAAAAGGCATACCATGTCCTTAACGTCGGCGTATTTTTTACATATGTCGGGGTCGTTTTCAAGAAGCTTTTCCACCTCGTCATAGGTCATTTTATGCGTGGAACGAATTACTCCTTCCACCAATTCATGACGAACAACGGTGCCTTTGGAGTTGATATACTTAAGGCAGGAAAGGGTTAGACGCTCTTCGCCCTCGTTTAATGAACAGATTCCGTTGGAAAGCGCGCGAGGGAGCATGGGTAATACTCGATCGGGGAAATAGACGCTTGTGCCGCGCTCAAAGGCTTCCTTGTCGAGAGGGGAACGGAAAGGGACGTAATGGGTGACGTCCGCAATATGGACGCCGAGAAGATATCCGTCCTCAATTTTTTCCAAGGAAACGGCGTCGTCGATATCTCGCGTGTCCGCTCCGTCAATGGTTACGATAAGCTTATCGCGGAAATCTCGGCGGCTGGCGATATCCGATTCCGTAATGCCGCGTGCAGATTGTTTTTTAGCGTCCTTTTCAACGTGCGGCGAAAATTCCTCTCTAAGGTCATAGGAACGGATAATGGAAAGCTCTTCCGCAAAGAAATCGTCGTCGTCACCGAGGACTTCTACAATTTCGCCGCCAGGTGCTTTTCCGTAAGGATAGGAAGTGATTTTTGCTACTGCTTTCACGTTGTTTTTAATATGTGAACAAGCGGAAAGGGGAATGTAGATTTCCGTATGGAATTTTTTCTCGTCGGGGATTAGGTATCCCGCGCGGCGATCGCGCCGAAAGACGCCCACGATTGTTTGGTAACCGCGTTCTAAAATCTTAACGACGTTTCCTTCGTCATCACTTCTGCCGAATTGCCGTTCGATTAAAACGACGTCGCCGTGCAGCGCGCCGTGAAGGTTCTTATGCGGAATAAAAAAGTCGTCGGGGTACTGTTCTTTATCGTCGGGGAGTAGGAACGCAAAGCCGCGTTCGTTGCCATGAATCGTGCCCTTAATGAGGCCTAATTGCTCAATTGTTCCGTATCTGCCCCCATCGTTTTGATATAAAACGCCCTCTTTGATAAGGGAATCCAAAAGCTCTAAAAGCCGTTTTTTCTCCCGATAGGGGATTTGCAGTATCTTACAGATTTCCGTTATATTTTTTTGTGCGAGCGTTCCGTTTTGGAACGAGCGAAAAAGTGAATCTTTTGCGTTCAATGGAATACCTCCCGTTATGTAGGGGTAAAGGTAATAAAATCGGCGGCTCCGTCAAAGCCGCCGATGAAAAATTCTTATCCTATCTTACGCCCAAAGAGAAGGGAGCTGGATAATATAGAAAGCGATAGAGAAGAGAACCAAAACGCAGAGGCAAATCCACGTCCATTTCTTCATTTTCGCTTCGATCGATTTACCCTTGTTTTTACCGAAGAAGGTTTCACTAGAACCGCCCAACGCATCGATACCAGAGGAGTTGCTGGGTTGAAGCAAAATAAGGATAACGGCAACGAGCGCCGCGATCGCCATAAGAATAATCATCGTAACGCTGAGCCCGAAATAGAGGTTGTAAAGGTTAGAGTCCTTTGCAGGCGTTAACAGATTCATAAGATTTAACATATACATTCAGTCCTTTTCAGTTTTTCTTTTGACGGTGTTTTTTATGTAAAACGCCGTTTTTCCAAAATTACCTATTAAGTATAGCATACTTAAAAGAATATCGCAACTGTTTTTCGTGTTCTTTTTCGAAAAAATTTATCCTTTTCTTAAAAGAACGGGCGAAAGTTGTTTCTCTTTCGCCCGTTTCCAAGCAAGAAATTATTTAATTAAGCTTTTGCCTGTCATTTCCTTGGGCTGTTCCAGCTTCATCATGTCGAGAAGGGTAGGCGCAAGATCGGCAAGAACGCCGTCCTCACGCAAGGAAACGTTTTTGTATTCCTCGGAAACGAGGATAACGGGCACGGGGAAGGTCGTGTGCTGCGTAAACGCGCCAACGCCGTCGTCGGCAAGCATCTGGTCCGCGTTACCATGGTCTGCGGTAACCAGTGCGCTACCGCCCATAGCAAGAATTTTATCCGTGACCTTTTTTACGCATTCGTCCACGGCATGTACGGCTTTAACTGCCGCGTCCATGATACCCGTGTGCCCAACCATGTCGCAGTTTGCGAAGTTCAAAATCACGACGTCGTAAATGCCCTTGTCGAGCTCTTCAAGTACCTTTTCCATAACGGGATACGCGCTCATTTCCGGTTGAAGATCGTAGGTCGCAACCTTTGGAGAGGGGATTACGATACGCGTTTCGCCCGCAACGGGGGGTTCGAGCTTCGCGTTGAAGAAGAAGGTTACGTGTGCGTACTTTTCCGTTTCTGCGATATGAAGCTGCTTTAAACCCAAAGAGGAAATATATTGGGGTAAGGTGTTCGTGATTTCATCGGGAGGGAATGCCACGCCGACGTTTTCAAACGAGGAATCGTATACCGCAAACCCAACGTAGGTGGGGGCAAGGAATCCCGTTTTTCTTTCAAAACCAAGCGAAGCGCCCGTTTTTGCGTCCACGAAGGGGAAGGTCTTTTGCGAGAACATTCTCGAAATCTGTCTTGCTCTGTCGGGGCGGAAGTTGAAGCAGATAATGCTATCGCCTTCGCCAATCAAGGCAACGGGTTTGCCGCCTTTGGTGAGGTTGGTGGGAAGAATGAACTCGTCCGTTACGCCGTTTGCGTAGGACACTTCCGCAGCCGCTTCTGCCGAGCCCTCAAACTGTACGCCGGTGCCAAGGGTGAGCGCGTCGTATGCCTTTTCTTCACGGTCCCAATTGTTGTCGCGGTCCATTGCGTAATATCTACCCGTTACGGAGGCGATTTCACCGAACGAAAGCTCGTCAAGCTTTGCTTGCAAATCCTTTAAGAAGCCTGCGCCTGAAGTGGGGGCAACGTCGCGGCCATCGGTAAATGCATGGATATATACGTTTTCCAAGCCCTCTTTTTTCGCCATTTCTACAAGCGCGTAGAGGTGTTCGGTATGGCTGTGTACGCCGCCCGTGGAAACAAGTCCGTAAAGATGCAGCTTCTTACCGTTGTTTTTCGCTGCGTGCATTGCGCGAAGCAGTTCTTCGTTTTTGAAGAATTCGCCGTTGCGAATATCTTTCGTGATTTTCGTGAGGTCCTGATAAACGATTCTGCCAGCGCCAATATTGAGGTGACCAACCTCGCTGTTGCCCATCTGTCCGTCGGGAAGACCAACCGACATACCGCTTGCTCCAAGCTGTGCACTGGGATAATTCTTTTTCAGTTCATTGACGTATTTGCTGCCGTCCGCAAGAATTGCGTTGCCGACGGAAGAGGGATTAATCCCGTAGCCGTCCATGATGATAATTGCGTAGGGGGTTTTCATATTTATATCTCCTAAAAATCAAAATGGTGGGGGCAGGTATGCGTTGAATGCATACCTGTCCCCCATGCCATTTGCTTCAAAATTACTTGTCGAAGTTTACGATTGCCGCAAAGTCAGGGGCTTTCAAGGAAGCGCCGCCGATGAGACCGCCGTCGATTTCGGGCATAGCCATAAGCTCTTTGCAGTTGCCTGCGTTCATGCTACCGCCGTACTGGATGCGAAGGGCTTCCGCGCACTTGGGACAGAACATTTCGCCAACCGTTTTACGGATGAAAGCGATGGTTTCGTTTGCCTGTTCAGCCGTAGCGGTTTTGCCCGTACCGATTGCCCATACGGGTTCGTATGCGATAACGATTTTCGTGATATCTTCGATGCCTTTAAGGCCTTCGTGGATTTGCGTAGCAAGAACTTCTTCCGTCTTGCCCGTTTCTCTTTCTTCGAGGGATTCGCCGATGCAGACGATGGGGGTAAGACCTGCATTCAACGCGGTCAGCGTTCTCTTATTTACCGTCTCGTCCGTTTCTGCGAAATACTGACGGCGTTCGCTGTGGCCGATGATAACGTATTCAACGCCGTATTCCAAAAGCATTGCCGCGGAGATTTCGCCTGTGTAAGCGCCTTTTTCTGCAAAATGCACGTTTTCCGCACCGAGCTTGATATTCGTGCCTTTGATTGCCTCGCTGATTGCGGGGATGTTGATTGCGGGTACGCATACGACTACGTCGCAGTTTGCTTCGGCTACGAGGGGAGCAATTGCATTAACGAGCGCAACGCCCTGAGAAGCGGTGTTGTTCATTTTCCAGTTGCCTGCAATAATAGGTTTTCTCATGGTATATCTCCTAATTCTGAATTTATTTTTTGTTTTATAATGTGTTTTATACGCAAGGTAAGGGCGAACGCTGTCGCCCTTACGCCAAAGTTCTTATTTATCGTTGAGGCAAGCGATACCGGGAAGTACCTTACCTTCGAAGAGCTCGAGGGAAGCGCCGCCACCCGTCGAGATGTGCGTCATCTTATCCGCATAGCCGAGTACCTGAACCGCCGCTGCGGAGTCGCCGCCGCCGATGATTGTGGTTGCTTTGCCATAAGCGTTTGCGAGGGAAGCTGCAACCGCCTTCGTGCCTTCTGCGAGGATGGGGTTTTCGAATACGCCCATAGGGCCGTTCCAGATAACCGATTTTGCATTAGCAACCGCGTTGGCAAATGCTGCTTTTGTAGCAGGGCCGATGTCAAGACCCATCATATCATCGGGAATGTTCATCGAATCAACAACCGTCGTTTCGATAGGCGCGTCGATGGGGTTGGGGAATTCTTTTGCCGCAACGGTATCAACGGGCAGAAGAATCTGCTTGCCAAGGGATTCTGCTTTTTTGAGCATTTCAAGGCAATAGTCGATTTTTTCATCGTCAACGAGGGAGGTACCGATTTTGCCGCCTTTTGCTTTCAAGAAGGTGTACGCCATACCGCCACCGATAACGAGGGTATCGCATTTTTCCAAAAGGTTGGAGATAACGTTGAGCTTGTCCGCAACCTTTGCGCCGCCAAGGATAGCTACGAAAGGTCTTTCGGGATTCTCAAGCGTATCTGCCATAACCGAGAGTTCTTTTTCAATCAAGAAGCCGCAAGCCGCCGTCTTAACCAAGCCTTCCTCAACGATACCAGCCGTAGAGGAGTGGGAACGGTGTGCCGTACCGAACGCGTCGTTTACGTATACTTCGCAGTAGCTTGCAAGTGCCTGCATGAATTCGGGTGCTTTCTTTTCTTCGCCCTTATGGAAACGAAGGTTTTCAAGGAGTACGCATTCGCCTTCCTTGCAAGCGGCAACCTTAGCTTTTGCATCGTCGCCGATTACGTCGGTAGCGAAGGTAACTTTGCCGCCCAAAAGCTCGTTGAGTCTAGCTGCAACGGGCGCGAGGGAAAGCTTTTTAACGTCCTTTTTCGCTTTTTCAAGGAATTCTTCCGTAGCAGCAGCCTGTTCCGCTTCGGGGAGGGCAGCTACTTTGCCTTTTTCTTTCTTGTTGAGCTCAAGCTTTGCGTCGAACACGTTATGGGGTTTACCCATGTGCGAGCAAAGTACGACTTTTGCGCCCTGTTCCATCAAATACTGAATGGTGGGAAGCGCGCCGATGATACGGTTTTCGTCGGTGATAACGCCGTCTTTCATAGGAACGTTGAAATCGCATCTGACAAGTACTTTCTTGCCTTTCACTTCTACGTCTTTTACCGTCTTCTTATTCATAGATTTTTAAAATCTCCTTACAATATATTTTTTGCATACGCATATATAATACCCAATTTTTTCCCATTTGTCAAACTTTTTATAAATATTTATAAAAATAATCCGAAAAACTTTTTCCAATCTTCGCAAAAAAGCGTTTTCGAAATCTTGACGAAAAGCTTGGGATATGTTATAATGATTAAGATAAAGCAAAGTGAGGAATGAATCGCTTGAAAACTTGTAAAATCACGGTTGTAAAAAAGGTTTCTCATCAGGATCTTATAGAGAAATATGAAAACCCGATTGAACATGCCTGCGACATAGCGCTTGGGCAAATCTTCATCAGCCGCAATGGCAAGCGTCCCGAAATGCTTTGCGAGAGTGCTTGGGAGAGTATGCGCCCGTTCGTAGAAACGCTCGCAAACGGCGGCGGTAATTTTTACGACGGCTGGATGAAAAACGAGCATTCGGCAATGATTTCTTGTAACGATGGGTTTCGCCCCGTTAGCTTTTTAATTGAAACGATAGAAGAATAACAAAAGACAAAGGAGAAAGGGAAATGAGCAGAGCAGACGATATCTTCGCGCAGAACATGACGGATATTATGGAGAACGGTTTTTGGGATACGGAATTGAACGTCCGTCCGCATTGGGAAGACGGTACGCCCGCGCATACCGTAAAAAAATTCGGTATCGTCAATCGCTACAATTTACAGGAAGAATTCCCGATTTTGACCATTCGCCGCACTGCGTTTAAGTCTTGCGTAGACGAGCTCCTTTGGATTTGGCAGAAAAAGAGCAACAACATCAAAGACCTCAACTCCCATATATGGGATAGCTGGGCGGATGAAAACGGCTCGATAGGCAAGGCTTACGGCTATCAACTCGGCGTAAAGCACCAGTATAAGGAAGGGGAGTTCGACCAGGTCGACAGAGTATTGTACGATTTAAAGCATAACCCTGCAAGTCGCCGTATCATGACGAACATTTATAATTTCCAAGACCTGCATGCGATGAATTTGTATCCTTGCGCATACTCCATGACCTTTAACGTGACGGGGGATACCCTGAACGGGATTTTGAACCAGCGCTCCAACGATATGCTGACGGCAAATAACTGGAACGTTGTGCAGTACGCGATTTTGCTCATTATGTTCGCGCAGGTTTCGGGTTTGAAGGCAGGCGAGCTTGTGCACGTCATTGCAGACGCGCATATTTACGACCGCCATATTCCTATGGTTAAGGAAATTCTAAAGAATACGCGCCATAAAGCCCCCAAGCTCATCGTTGACCCGAACGTTACGAATTTCTACGATTTCACCGTGGATAGCTTTCAGCTTGTCGACTACGAATACGAGAAGTTGAATTCGAAAATCCCAGTAGCAATCTAATTAAACGCATATATACGTAGCAAGACTTTGCTATGCTACGTTTTGGTAATTCATTCAACGGAAAAAACTATGATTTATGCAATTGTACACGCGGATAAAGAATGGGGAATCGGAAAGGGGAACGATATGATGTTTTCCCTGCCTTTGGATATGAAATTTTTTCGTGAAACGACGATGGGACACACCGTTGTTATGGGCGGAAAAACGCTGCGTTCTTTTCCCGGACAAAAGCCCTTAAAAAATCGGGTCAATATTGTCTTATCAAGGGGGCAGGTACGCGATGACTGCGTAATTGTTCGTTCGTATGACGAGCTGAAAAACGAGCTAAAAACCCGTCGAAACGAGGAAATTTTCATCATTGGCGGCGGCGAGGTGTATAAAGAGCTGTTGCCCTATTGCGACGGTGCGTTCGTGACGAAAGTGGACGCAATCGGCGGGGCGGAAGTGTTCTTTCCGAACTTGGATGAAAGCCCCGATTTTGAGTGCGTAAACGAGGGAGAGCCTCTCCTTGATAATGGGTATACGATTCGGTTTACCGAGTATAAAAATAGGTCGGTAAAGCCGTTATGATTTAAAAATATTCCGCAAGAGGGTGTAAAACTTGCGGATTTTTTTATTTTTTTAGAAAAATATTGTCGCGCGTATGCGTTTTTTGTTGTCAATTCCGTGAAAAAGTATTAAAATGGAAAAGTTGAAAAGTTTTACGTTAAAAGGAGCGTCTTCAAATGATTAGAGAAGATTTGAGAAACATTGCAATTATCGCGCACGTTGACCACGGTAAAACCACCCTCGTCAACGAAATGTTGGCGCAAGGCGGCGTATTCCGCGAAAATCAGCAGGTGCAGGACCGTGTTATGGACTCGGGCGATCTCGAAAGAGAACGCGGTATTACCATTCTCGCAAAGAATACTTCCGCGCACTATAAGGGTGTAAAAATCAATATTATCGATACGCCGGGGCACGCCGATTTCTCGGGTGAGGTAGAGCGTGTTTTGAAAATGGTAAACGGTGCCATCATTCTCGTTGACTCAGCGGAAGGTCCTTTGCCGCAGACGCGCTTCGTTATGCAAAAGGCGTTGGCGCTCGGCTTGAAGACGATTATCGTCATCAATAAGGTGGACAGACCGGACGCACGTATCGACGAGGTCGTTGAAGAAATGCAGCTTTTGATGATGGATCTCGATGCAACGGATGAACAGCTTGAAAGCCCGATTGTATACTGTTGCGGTAGGGCAGGTACGGCTTCATTGACCCCCGACCACCAGGAAGAGAACCTCAATCCGCTCTTTGATACCATTCTCGAAACCATTCCTCCTATGGATATGGACGTAGACGGAGCAGGTCAGCTTTTGGTGTCCTGTATCGACTATAACGAGTTCGTCGGCAGAATCGGTATCGGCAGAATCGAACGCGGCGTAATCCGTGCGAACGAGCCTGTTTCCATTTGTAATTTCAATGATTCTAAGGTCCGCACGAACTGCAAAATTGCAAACCTTTACCAAATCGAGGGCTTGGAAAGAGTGCCCGTAGAACGGGCGCAGGCAGGCGATATTGTTATGTTCTCGGGTATCGACGGTTTAAATATCGGGGATACCGTGTGCGAGCCTACGGCGGTTGAACCCGTTGAATTTGTTAAAATTGAGGACCCCACGGTCGAGATGACGTTCTCGGTCAACGACAGCCCTTTTGCAGGCAAGGAGGGTAAATTCGTTACCTCCCGTCAGCTTCGCGACAGACTCTATAAAGAGCTGCTTCGTGACGTTTCCCTGCGTGTAAACGACACCGAATATGCGGACAGCTTCCGTGTTTGCGGTAGAGGGGAAATGCACCTTTCCATTTTGATTGAAACCATACGCCGTGAGGGCTATGAGTTCCAGGTTTCCACGCCGAAGGTATTGTATAAGGAAATCGACGGCGTGCGTCACGAGCCCATTGAACGCTTCGTTGCGGACGTGCCTGAGGATATGACGGGCCCCGTATTCTCCGCAATGGGCAACCGCAAGGGTACGCTCGTGCAAATGACGGCGATTGGCAACCGTATGCGTTTGGAATTCACCGTTCCTTCGCGCGGTTTGTTCGGGTATAAGAGCGAGTTCTTGACTGATATGAAAGGTCAGGGTATCATGAATACGATTTTCTATTCCTACGAACCGTATAAAGGGGATATGCAGCGCAGAAATACGGGCTCTTTGGTTGCGTTTGAAACGGGCGAGGCGGTTACCTACGGCCTTTTCAATGCGCAGGGCAG
>JAFUMY010000056.1 GCA_017482415.1 Clostridia bacterium | reverse complement strand
GTCCGCAACCGCTGCGCGCGCAATCGATAACAGCTGTCTTTGACCCTGCGAAAGATTCGCGCCGTTGTTCGTCAACATCGTCTGATAACCGTCGGGGAGTCGGCAAATGAAATCGTCCGCATTCGCAAGCTTCGCAGCCTCAATACATTCCTCGTCCGTGGCGTCTAAACGCCCGTAACGGATATTCTCCATAACCGTGCCCGTGAACAAGTTCGTATCCTGTAATACAATCCCCAGCGATCTTCTCAAATCCGCTTTCTTAATCTTATTAATATTAATTCCGTCATAACGAATCTTCCCGTCGGCAATATCGTAGAAACGGTTGATAAGGTTCGTAATCGTGGTCTTGCCTGCCCCCGTCGCGCCAACAAACGCAATCTGCTGACCGGGCTTTGCGTACAACGAAACGTCAGTCAAAACCTGCTTTTCAGGCACGTAACAAAAGTCCACCATGTCCATGACCAAATCACCCTTCAGCTCGGTATACGTCGTGGTATCGTCCGCTTTATGGTAATGCTTCCACGCCCACAAGCCCGTGCGCTCCGTCGTTTCGATAATATTCCCATTCTCGTCATGCTTTGCTCGAACAAGGGTAACGTAGCCGTTATCCACCTCGGGCTCCTCGTCCATGAGCGTAAAAATTCGGCTAGCGCCTGCCAAGCCCATCGCAATCATCGAAATCTGCTGCGACATCTGATTGACAACCTGCGTGAAGTTTCTCGACATACCCAAGAACGCCACGATAACCCCTACGCCGAGGGTTGCCGAGCCTGCAAAAAGACTGCTAATACCTACGTTTTTCCAGCCCATTGTAATAAACAAACCGCCGATAATGGTCAAAAGCACGTAGGTGATATTGCCGATATTCCCTAAAATCGGGCCCAAAATATTCCCGAATGCGTGCGCCCTCTCACTGTCCTTGAAAAGCTGATCGTTAAGCTTATCAAAATCCTCTTTCGCCTGTTCCTCGTGCGTAAAGACTTTGACGACCTTTTGCCCTTTCATCATCTCTTCCACGAACCCTTCCTCGCGGGCAAGCGACATCTGCTGCGCGACCATGTATTTCGCGCTATTACCGCCGATTTTCTTCACCACAAGCGTCATTGCAAAGGTACACAGCGCAACGACAAAGGACAGCCAAAGACTGTACCAAAGCATGAGTCCAATCGAAACGAGCAAGGTCAAGCTGCTGCTAAGCAGCGTAGGCAAGCTCTGTCCCATGAGCTGACGAGTCGCGTCCGTATCGTTCGTATACGTACTCATGATTTCGCCATGGGCATGCGTATCGAAATATTTGATGGGCAAGGTCTGCATTTTGGCGAACATATCCGTTCGGAGATGATACAGCATACCCTGCGTTACCGTCGCCATAATCCGATTATAGAACAAGGACGACAACACGACCATGCCGTACAGCACCGCCATGCCGATAATCATACCAATCAGCTTCTTCGAAACCGCGCTATATCCAAACAATACGCCGTTTGGAATCACGTCGTCGATTAAAGTCTGTAAAAATACAGACGAGATTAAACTACCAGTTGAACTGATTAAAATACAAACGAGTACGATGACAAGCCGCCATTTATAATACTTGAACATGGTTTTGAGGAGCCGAGGCAGCGTGCCTTTTTTTATCGAGCCCTTGGGTACGGGCATACCCCGACCGCGCATAGGGCCCTTGGGCATTACCGGTCTTTTGACCGCCGTTTTCGTTTCCGACATTACGCCTCACCCCCTTCTTCCGTATTCACCGAACGGCTGCGCGTCTGCGCTTCGTAGGTTTCACGATACGCATCGCTCGTTTTCAAAAGCTCTTCATGCGTGCCGAACGCACTGATTTTACCGCCGTCCAAAACGATAATTTTATCCGCATTCTCCACCGAAGCGATACGCTGTGCAATAATAATTTTCGTAGTATTGGGAATCTCTTCCGCAAACGCATAACGAATCAAAGCGTCCGTCTTGGTATCCACCGCCGACGTCGAGTCGTCAAGGATTAAAATTTTCGGCTTACGCAGCAACGCTCTTGCGATACAAAGACGCTGTTTTTGACCGCCCGAAACGTTCGTACCACCCTGCTCGATATAGGTATCGTAGCCGTCCGGGAACGCGCGAACGAACTCGTCTGCCTGTGCAAGACGGCAGGCATGTATCAATTCATCGTCCGTAGCGTCGGGATTTCCCCAACGTAAATTCTCTTTGATTGTCCCCGAGAACAGCACGTTCTTTTGCAGCACGACCGCGACCTCTTTACGAAGTACGTCCAAATCGTAATCTTTCACGTTTACACCACCGACGTATACCGCACCCTCCGTTGCGTCGTAGAGACGGGGAATAAGCTGAATCAGCGTCGTTTTCGACGAACCCGTACCGCCCAAAATCCCCACCGTTTCCCCGGAGTTGATTTCAATATCGATATCGGAGAGCGCGTACTTATTCGCCTTTGCGGAATATTTAAAGCTAACGTCTTGGAAGCGAATCGAGCCGTCTTTTACTTCCTGCACTCCGTTTTCAGGGCTAACAAGGTCGGCTTCCTGATTGAGCACCTCCGCAATACGACGTGCCGATTCTAAGGACATGGAAATCATAACGAATACCATGGAGAACATCATAAGACAGGACAGAATTTGAATCCCGTAGGTAATAAGCGCAGACAGCTCGGAGGGAACGAACGTACCGACAATCGAGCCGTTTGCGTCCATCCATGCCGTATTGATGATTGCCTTTGCACCGAGGAAGGAAATGAGTACCGCTGCGAAATTGACAAACAGGGTCATAAGGGGCGCGTTGAAGGCAAGTACCTTTTCTGCTTTCGTAAAGTCGTCGCGTACCTCCCCTGCCGCTTTTTCAAATTTCTTCGTTTCATAATCCTCTCTGACAAAGGATTTTACAACGCGGATACCTCCCACGTTTTCCTGAACGGAATTATTCAGCGCGTCGTACTTTTTAAAAATACGACGGAAAAACGGCATAACAAACCGCATAATCGCAATGATGACAATGCCTAAAACAGGCACAATCGTGAGGAAAATCCAAGCGAGGCTCGGATTGATTACAAAGCTCATAATAATTGCAAAAATGAACTGCAAGGGTACGCGGATTGCGATACGCAGACACATTTGATAGGACTGCTGTACGTTGGTAACGTCCGTTGTCAAGCGAGTAACAAGCGAGGACGAGGAAAATTTATCCACGTTTGCAAACGAGAATTTCTGCACGCGATAGAACAAATCGTGCCGTAAATTGCTTGCAAAACCGCAGCTCGCTTTCGCGGCAAATCTACCTGCCAATACACCGCTCATCAGCGACAGCACGGCAAGCCCTAACAAGATGACGCCGTATTTCAAAATATGCGTCATTGCGCTCCCCGATGCCAATGCGTCTTCACTGATCATCTTCGCCATGAAGAATGGAATCAAACACTCACAAAAGGCTTCGAGTGCCATGAACATCGGCGTTATGAGCGACGGTTTTTTGTATTGCCGCACGCTTTTTAACAACGTTTTTACCGTATTCATATTCGGTATCACTCCTTCGATATTTCGTAACGTTATTATTATATTTTCTCGATATAATAAAGTCAAACGTTTGGAATATATTTCCAAACGTTTTCACCAAAATTTCTTTATTGAGTATTCGCTTTCAGCCAAATAAACACAATCAAAAACGCCACAAGGCAAGCCCCGCCGACAATCCAACGGATTTTATCCCGCTTTTTCTTATCCATCGGCACGTAAATATGATATCCGCAATTTGGGCATACGCCGTTTTCCATCAAGGTCTTGCAATGCTTACAATGAATCTCGGACGGCGTAGCGTCTTGATACCATTTCGCTTTTTTCGGCTCTTTCACTTCCTCCGCAGGCGCAGCAACTTCCGTTTCCTGCGCACCCTGCGCCGCCATCGCCTCGTCCATTTCCGCTAAAATGCGCGCTTCCTCCGCACGCTTTTCCGTCCTCGTCTTTTTTCCCATATCCTACCTTCCTTTTAAAGTAACGTTTCAAATACGCGGAGCAGGGAATCAACTAGCCTGCCAATCAAGCCGCGCTTGGTATTTTCCGCCGTGCAAAGCTTCGACACGGCAAACACCTCTTCCGCATCTCGCTTGACGTCCTTTACCGCCTCGCAGCCCGAAAAATAAACCGCGTTTTCAAAATGTAAATACAAGCTTCTATAATCAAGATTGATTGTCCCGACCACGGCGCACTCGTCGTCGCTGACCATGCTTTTCGCATGGATAAAACCTGGCGTATATTCGTAAATTTTGACACCTGATTTCATCAGCACTTCGTAGTTTGCTCGCGTCAAACGGAAAATCATTTTTTTATCGGGAATCCCCGGCGTAACAATCCTTACGTCCACACCCCTTGCCGCCGCCAGGCACAGCGCGCTGCGCATGGAATCGTCAAGCACCAAATAGGGCGTAAATATATACACGTATTTGCTAGCGCGGTTGATGATATCGATATACACCGATTCCCCTGCGCTTACCCGATCTAACGGCGAATCGTCATACGGCTGAATCCGTAGCCCTGTATCCGTATTCAACGCAGACATGCCCCTTTCATTTATCGGAATAAGATACTCTCGAACGTCCTCCTTATCCTTACGAAAAGCATTCCATAAATAGAAGAACATCTGCGTAAACGACTGTACGGCACTACCCGTAATCATTACGCCCGTATCCTTCCAATACCCGAACCTGGTTTTCTCCCCGATATATTCGTCAGCGAGGTTGATTCCGCCCGTAATCGCCACCTTTCCGTCCACGACGAAAATCTTTCTATGGTCGCGGTTGTTCATGCGCACCGTAAAAACAGGCACGACGTCGTTAAAGGTCATACACCGAATATTTTCATGCAAGGATTCCAGATACCGATTGTAATCGGGCGGCAACGTCATCATGCACCCGAAATCATCATAAATAATACGTATTTTTACCCCTTGCTCTGCCTTTTTTAAAAGGATTGCAAGGATAGAATTCCACATCTTTCCGTGCGCGATAATAAAATAATCGAGTAAAATAAATTTTTCCGCCTTTTCCAGCTCGGCAAGCATAACGGGGAAAAGCTCTTCCCCGCTTTTGAAATACTCCACCGTTCCGTCCTCGTAGACGGGATAGCCGCCGTAAAGTGCCAAATAGCGGCTGATTGCCTCATTTCTCGAGTTCGGCTCGGGCAGCTCGATCGCGCCGTACAGCTCTTCCATTCTGCGCGCGTTCTCTTCCTTTGCCGCCACGATTTTTTTATGCATCTTTCTCGTCGGCCGACCTTCACCGTATAAAAGATAGCTCGGTACGCCGACAATCGGAACAATCAATATCAAAAGAATCCAGTTCAGCTTTGCGGACGGACGCTCATTTTTATTGAGCAAGTATAACAGGGTTACTATCTCCAAAATTCCCACGGCAATCTGTACGCCGATTGCCGCACGTGAGTTATACGCAAAAAGGTATAGCAAAAAAACGTAACCGGCAATTTGCGCGAGTACGAGCAATAAAAACGTCAAAAAACGGTTATAGAGATAGAGCTTATAGCTACGGTTGTTCGCCACCGTTCTCTCTATCCACTTTTTCTTTCTGTCGCTTAGCTTCTTCATTTTCTCTTGATAGTATTTTCCTTTTCTGTGGAAATATTGTAACAAATTTTTTTCATTTTGTCAATCGCTTACGCGTGCACGCACTATTATATATATCCCCCGTTACGTCTATGCGTTTTTTATGTTAAAATTCCGTGAAAAATCTTTTATAAAAAAATTTAAACTTTTTTTGAAAAAAGTATTGACAAATAAATTTTTATATGTTATTCTATATTCAGTTAATAAAACTAAGTCCTAATAAGACTGAATATTAAGAGGTGCTTAAAATGAAGAAATTTGAATGTAAAGTATGTCACTATGTAGCGGAAGGCGATAAAGCGCCTGAGGTATGCCCTGTATGCAAGCAGAGCGGTAAGTTTGAAGAAAAGCCCGCGCTCAAGGGTTCGAGAACGGAAGCGAACTTGCAGACGGCGTTTGCTGGCGAATCGCAGGCAAGAAACAAATACACGTATTTTGCGAGCAAGGCAAGAAAGGAAGGCTTTGTACAAATCGCGGCTATTTTTGAAGAAACGGCGAAGAACGAGCAAGAGCACGCTAAGATTTGGTTCAAGCTTTTGAACGGCGGTGAAATCTCCTCTACCGCGGACAATCTTTTGGAGGCAGCAGAAGGCGAAAACTACGAATGGACGGATATGTACTATGAATTCGCGAAAGTAGCGCGCGAAGAAGGCTTTGAAGATATTGCAAAGCTGTTCGACGGTGTTGCAGCGATTGAAAAGGAACACGAAGACAGATACAGAAAGCTTTTGGCGAACGTTAAAGGTGATTTGGTCTTCTCGAAGGAAGGCGACGCGGTATGGCAGTGCTCGAACTGCGGTCACATCGTTGTTGGCAAGAAAGCTCCCGACGTATGCCCCATCTGTGCACATCCTCAGGCATACTTCCAGGTAAGAGCGGAAAATTATTAATTGATTACACTAAGAACTATCTCTTATAACCATTTCATTTCAAAAACCCCGACGGCTGAGCCGTCGGGGTTCTCCTATTGCAACGTTTCGTTTTATCAAGTCAAGGGTCAAGGGACGAAGTTCCTTGCAGATTTTTAAGACAGCGTCTTAAAGCCTCGATGGCAATCGCTGCCCATAGGCAGTTTAGCTACCAAATTAAGCAAGCCGTGCTTGCGTTATACTGCGCAGCAGTCAACACACGAAGTGTGCCCCGCAGCAAAAGTAATTGCTAATATAAATGAAAGCTCATTCAGAAATTCTCTATTTTCTTTTTTTCGTATATTTCCTTGACATATACATATTATAAAGGCATAACACGCCTTTTGTCAAGCAAAAAAGGCATATTATGCTATTATTGATATATGATTAAAACAGAAGAAATTCAAAAACGGTTGCGTGAAGCAATTCAATACAGCCCTCTTTCTCAAAAAGAGATTGCAGAAAAACTTGGCATCGATCCATCCACCGTCAGCAAGTACACGCGGTTAAACGTATTCCCTGCTTTGGATACTTTTGCAAATCTTTGCGAAATTTTAGACGTTTCCGCCGACGAAATTCTTGGGCTTAAATAATTAAAACTGTGAAAGCAAAAAACCTCCGCCTGATAGCAGGTGGAGGTTTTTTATAAGTCGTTTTTACGGTCTCAAACCGCTGCCGCCTTGCAGGGTGATCGTTTCGCCCGTTACAAAGCTTGCTTCGTCGGAGCAGAGGAACACGCACATGCCGCCTACGTCCTTTTCAGGGTCAGCGAATCTGCCCATGGGTACGCCCTTAATCGTCTGTTCGTATCTTTCGGGGTATTCCTCCTTAAATTTCTGCAAGCCTTCCGTCATGGCAAGCGGACATACTACGTTGACTCTTACACCGTAAGGTGCCCATTCCGTTGCCGCTACACGGGAAAGTCCGCGAATACCTTCTTTTGCCGCTGCATACGAGGACTGTGCGATTCTACCAAACAAACCTGCGCCGCTTGCAAAATTCACGATTGCGCCCTTCGTTTCTTTTAAGTAAGGGAATGCCTTCTGCATATAGAAGAAGGTAGCATAGATACCCGAATGGATTGCAAGGTCGAGGTCCTCTTTCGTGTGGTCGACGAGCATTTTGCCCGAAGCCGATGCCTGCGCGTTGTTGATAACCGCGTCGATTTTACCGAAACGCTCTACCGTTTTATCGATAACGTTTTGAATCGCTGCTTCATCCGCGCCGTCCGCCGTTACCGTCAGCACTTCACAGCCGTGCGCCGCTTCCAATTTCTCTTTTGCCGACAGGAGGGTGGATTCCGTTCTGCCCGTGATAACGAGCTTCGCGCCCGCTTTTGCAAACGCCGTGGAAAGCCCGAAGCCAATGCCTCTGCCGCCGCCCGTGATGATAACTACTTTGTCTTTTAAACTAATCATTGTTCTTTTCTCCTTGTTATGGATTTCTTAACATTTGTAGTATACTACAAAACTCTGCGTTTGTCAAGAGTACGCCCCTCGAAAATTCGAATTTTCGAGGGGCTTTTTTCACTACTATTGCGTGACGATGACTTGCGCGTAACGCAGCACCTTTTCGCCTTTTTTATAGCCCTTTACGTAGACCTGTTTTACGAGTCCGCTCTCCTCACCGTCTGCGGCGGGCATTGCCATAATCGCCTCCATGGTATCCGCATTAAAGGCTTGACCGATAGGATCGATTTCCTCGACGCCCTCGCCCTCAAGTACCTTTTTATAGGACTTTAAAATCATATCCAAGCCCTGTTTCGTGTTCTCGTCCGTGCAAGTGGCAAGCGCGCGCTCTAAGTTATCCCCAATCGGGAAGAGCGACGAAATCACGTCGTTTCTGCCTTCCTGATAACGCTGTGCGGACTGGTTTTGGGTACGGCGGCGATAATTTTCGTATTCTGCCGTAACCGCATACCATTTGCGTTTGTTTTCCTCCGCTTCAGCGAGTGCTTTTTCCAGCTCTTCTTGCTTTTTCGAGCCGCATTTTTTCTTTGCTTTCGGTTCTTCTTTATCACAAGGCGTTTCGTTTTCCGTCTTGATATCTTTCAATTCTTCGTTTTCCATTTTTCTATCCCTCGTTACTTTATTCGCTTTATTTATAAAGCAAATTCTTCGTTTCTAAACGCTTCCCCGCATTAAAATTCCAAATGCGCGTATTTATCCCGACGGGAATAACGGTAGAAGATTGCTTTTCTGCCGATTACGGCAACGGGTACCGCTTCCAAAAGCTCCGCTACGTTCTCCGCAAGGTTTCTGGGGTCCTCGTCCGCCGTTTCCAAAATATTGACCTTGATAATCTCGTGCGCGTCCAACGCATCGGAAAGGGTTTTTAAGAGGTTGTCCGTAATCCCCCCTTTACCGATTTGGGTTACGGGCGAAAGATTCGCCGCGATGGATTTTAATTTACTTCTCTGTTTGCTGGTGATATTTTCACTGGTTACAATCATATTTTTTTTCCTTTTTTGTTTTATTCCGTAAAACGATACGTGTCAAGGTACGAAGTCGAACTCGACGTCGCCAATAGATACCGTATCCCCTTCCTTGCAGCCCATCTTCGTGAGCTGCTTGATAACGCCGCGAAGACGTAATACCTTCTGGAAATATAACATCGAATCGGGGTTATTCAAAACAACGTTGCGGCAAAGCATGTCCACAAGTCCGCCAACAACGACGTATACCCCTTCCTCGTCTACGAAAATCTCGAAATTCAAATCGTCGTTTGCCTTGTACTCGAACTCCTCTTCGGGGCGAATCGGCTCGACGGGCGGCAACGTTGACAACACCTCGAAAATCCCCTCAATGAGCTCTCTCGTGCCGTCACCCGAAATCGCCGTAATCGGGAAAATCTTGTACTTGCGACCAAATTTTTTCTTGAACGCTTTTAAATTCTCTTCCGCGCCGAAAATATCGCATTTGTTGCAAACGATAATCTGCGGTAAGCCTGCAAGCACTTCGCTGTATTCCTTCAGCTCGTCGTTGATTTTCTTGAAATCCTCAATCGGGTCTCTGCCCTCGCAGCCCGAAATATCCACAACGTGGCAAAGCATACGTGTACGCTCGATATGGCGCAGGAAATCATGTCCCAAGCCCGCGCCCTGCGCCGCGCCCTCGATAAGCCCGGGAATATCCGCCGCTACAAAGGATTTTTCGTAATATCTGACTACGCCAAGGTTCGGAGAAAGGGTCGTGAAATGATAATTCGCTATCTTCGGCCGAGCCGCGGAAATTTTACTAAGCAGCGTGCTCTTGCCCACGTTCGGGAAACCAACGAAGCCTACGTCCGCAATGACCTTGAGCTCTAAAATGACGTAGTGCTGTTTTACCTTTTCGCCCTTTTGCGCGAAGTTGGGCGCATGCCGACGCGCCGTCGTGAAACGGACGTTGCCCTTACCGCCGTTACCGCCGCGCGCAACCAGTACCTCCTGTCCGTCCTCGAAAATATCACAAATCAGCCTGCCCGATTCCTCATCGCGTACCAGCGTTCCAAGCGGAACCTTGATTTTTAAATCGCTACCGCTTTTCCCAAAGCATTTTTGCGTGCCGCCCATCTCGCCGTTGTCCGCGAAATACCTCGAAACAAAACGGAAGGGGAACAAATCGTTCATGTCCTTATCCCCAACGAAATACACGTTGCCGCCTCTGCCGCCGTCACCGCCGTCAGGGCCGCAGGCAGGCTTGCCTTTATACGCCTTAAAGGAGTTCATGCCGTCGCCGCCGTCGCCTGCTTTAATCAATATTTTGACTTTATCGGTAAATTCACCCGTAGCCATTCCTTTGTCCTCTTTACTTTTATACTGTTTTAACAGTATACCAAACCAAAACAAAAAAATCAAGGGTTTTTGCGTGTACTTCGCGCCGAGTTTCCGTTCAAGGGATACTTTTTCGAGGTTTTTATTGCAATACTTATGAAAGAGGTTGACTTTTTCCCTCGACCGTGATACAATAAACGCCGTCAACTGGAAAATCCAATTTAAAAAAGGAGAACCCTATGGCTGCCTTAAAAATTAAAAATAAAACAAAGGACGATATCATTCGGATATGCGCTATGACCGCATGTGAGCTGTTTTGCGTGTTTTCCTTCTTTTTCTTTGCAATTGCGGAAAAGGACAACGGAAAAGCCGTAATGAGCTTCTTGTCGATTCTCTACGTCATGATTCCGAATATCGTACAAAAGCTTTTTAAATTCCGCGTGGATACGACCTTGTATATCTTCATTCTTATCTATGCGATTTGCCCTCTGCTTGGATATTCGTATAAGCTGTATTATAAGCTCGCTTGGTGGGACGATCTTTTGCACGCCTTTGCCGGCGTTATCTTTGCAATGTTCGGCGCGTACCTGCCTAAAATCCTCAATAAAGAGAGTGAAAACAGCATTGCGCTTTGCGCCGTTGTCGGGCTCGCCGTTTCGATTGCAATCGCCGCGCTTTGGGAATTTGCAGAATTCGGCATGGATAACCTCTACGGCACGGACATGCAAAAGGATACCTTAATCTACACCATTCGCTCGTATCTTCTCGGAGAAGAGTTAGGTCTTCCAAAGGGTGAGCTGGGGATTGCAGAGGTCATCACCTCCACAACGATTAACGAAACCACCCTGCAAGGTTATATTGACATCGGCTTGATTGATACCATGAAGGATATGTTCGTGGAAACCTTGGGCGCGATACTGTACGTCGTTCTCTACGTCGGCGGAAAGGGAAAACGCTTTATATTCGAACGCATTCCCGATGCAGAAACGGAAGACAAGAAATCGACGACGAGCTTTATTCCTACCCTACCCCAACAAAGCACGGACAACGCAGAAGCTGAACCCCACGAAGCAAACGAATCCCCCGAAGGCTTTGATGCAAGCCGCGAACGATAATTCTTATCCCGAGAAAATTGCCCGACCGCAAAATTGCGGTCGGGCTGTTTTATTTCCCATTCCAACGCACCGTATTCAAAATCCCCGTTCCGACAAGCTTTTTCGTCTTCCCGTCTTTTGCCTGCAACGCCTCTTCGAGAATATCCCCAAAAAACGCCCTCGCATCCGTCACTCGCTCACAGAATAAGTAATACGCAAGCGAGCCAGGCACGGTGTTCACCTCGCAAAGATAGGCGTTTTCGCCGCTTACGAGGAAATCCATACGCACCACACCGCATAAGCCCATACGCTTATATACCGTCTTGGTGTATGCACGAATCTTCCCCCGAATTTCAGCGTTCAACGCGTACTTGCCCCTGCCCTTTTGATTGATAGCACCGTCTTCGGTGCGTTTTACATATTTCTCCTCGAAGGTATATAACCCCGCCCCGAATGCCGCCTCGGGCTCAGACACAAAGATTTCACCGTTCATGCTATACGCAGCGCAATTGACGTCTTTTTTATCCTTTAAAAAAGGCTCGATCAGCACCCGAGAATCCAGCTCGAACGCCGATGCAAGGGCAGCCTTTAACTCCGTTTCATCCTTTGCAACAGCTATCCCTATCGACGAGCCAAGATGCGCAGGCTTAACAATGACGGGATAAGACAGTCTTGCTTCCACTCTCCTTAATAAAAAAGCGCCTCGTTTTTCATAATCTTGCTCGTTGACGCGGATATAATCGAGGGTGGGTACGTTTAATCCGTTCATCACTACCTTGGTTAGACACTTATCCATAAACACCGCCGAAGTCGTTAAATCGGGCGAAGCGAGCGGAATACCATTCCATTCCATGATTGCGGAAACGCCGCCCCCCTCACCCAAGCCGCCGTGACAGCAATTCAGCGCAACGTCGGGTTTCACCAAACGCCGTATCTTCCCCTTTTTCGCGTTCATCGCGTACATGACCCCACCCTCGAAAAAAATTCGAGTAAACGAGCCGTATTTTTTATCCCGAAAAACGTTTAGGTCCGTCATCTTTGGCGACGTATACATTCCTCCGTCCGTATGTACGTAAACGGGCAAAATTTCATACTTTTCCCTGTCCAAAATGTTGAGTACGAATACCCCCGTCAATATCGAAATCTCGTTCTCGCAAGAACTCCCCCCAAACAGCACCGCTACCTTCCGCATAAAAAAACACCTCCGCAAAATTTCTTTGCTTTGGTGTTTCTTTTGCTATAACTTTTTCAATACACGTCGGGAAGATCGTTTAAAAAGAGTACCGCATCCCCCACGCCAATCCATTCCGTCAGCAAGGCTTGCGCATCCGCCAAGGTCTTTGCTACCGTCAGCCGACCTTCGTCGCCGCCTGCCGCAAGATAACCCAACTTCACCGCCCCGACAAGGGTATCCCCTACCAAAATCACTTTCTCAGGCGCAAGCTCCGCAAGCGCTTTCCCAAGCTCGGCATTGATTTCTTCTTCCAAAACGCCGCATTCCACAATCCCGGGTGTCACCACGCATTTTCTGCCGTCGAATCTGCCAAGCGCCGTCAACGCTTCCTTTGCGCCGCGCGGATTCGTGTTGTAGCCGTCGTCCAAAATAAACGCGCCGCCGCTTTCCAGAAGCTGTAATCTGTGCGGAATGGGCTGCAAGCTTTTGATTCCGTTTGCAAGCGCTTCTGCGCTTAAACCAAGCTCGTCTGCAAGGGTCGCCGCAAGTAGGATATTTTCCACAGCAGAGCTTCCAAGCAACGCGGTTTCCACACGCACGGATTCTCCTTGATACGACAAAGTAAACAGCGTTTTCGTTGCCTGGAATTCTACGTCTTGTACGATATCCGTATCCGCAAAAACAATCTTTTCGCTATCGGGAAAATCCCTTTCAACGTAAGCTTTCAAGCCTTCGCCGCAAACGGCTTTTTTTGTTACCGCCACGAGTGCTTTGCTCTTTTCGCCCCAAACGTTTTCAATCGAGCCAAAGGTTTCTAAATGCTGTTCGCATACGCCTGTAAAAATTACGTAATCGGGTTTTACCAGCGTGCAAAGCTCGGAAATATCCCCTGCCTTGCGCGCGCCCATTTCCGCAATAAAAATCTCTTTATCCGAAAATTCGGGGGAAACTACCGTTTTGGCAATTCCTATCGGGGTATTGTACGATTCGGGGGTTGAAACGACCTTATACTTTTCTAAAAGCAGGGTTTTTAAAATATTTTTCACCGAAGTTTTGCCATAACTTCCCACGACGGCAATACGGATTATTTTCGTTTCATCAAGTACCTGCCCTGCACGTTTTATAAATTTTCGGTTTCGATATTCTTCAAACGGAGCGGTAACCGCATTCGACAAAAGCAACAGCGCAGGCAACAAAATCGGCATGACCGCAAACGGTACGTAAGCGATTAGCCCATAGATTGCAGAGCCGTTCCAAACCGCCAAAAAACGCAAAATTGCGATATATAGATAGGACGTGCAAGCAGTGAAAAGAAAATAGACTGCAAACAGCCGAAGAAGTCGTCCCGTAGGCTTCGTGCGTACCTTTAAGGCATACTTTGAGTCCGACCATATAAAGAGCAATAAAAGACCGAACATCGGGATTGCGGATAAGAGCAGCGCGGCTTTCGTTCCAAGAAAGGAAAAACAAAGGGAAACGATTGCCGTCGAGAGTGCCAAGCAAAGCGCAAGCACTGCCAAACGGTTGAAAAACATATTTTCCTTTTTCCGAAACCAACGCAAAAAGACGCCGTTTTTGTAGCCCGACTGCTGCATTGCGCCCAAAAGCTTCACCGATAAACAGCAGAACAAGCACGTCGATACAACGCTTGCAATGATTCGTAATACCACGTCATTCATAAAAAAATTCCTCTGCAATCAAATTAAATAAAACGGGGTTTTCCGCAAACGCGAAATGTCCGCCCGAAAGCGTCTTTATCCGTCCTTTTTTAAGACAGGCAAGATATGCCTCCGCTTCGCGCATTGGAGTCACGGTATCCGCCTCCCCCTCTACGATAAGGACTTCGTTTTCAATTCTTTTCGCGCATTCGCGCAGGTCCTCGTTTACAATCTTTTTATAACTTTCTTTCATCACGGGGGATAAGCTGCGATATTCTCGGCTACCGAAATGCCGTTCGGCAAACCGCGGGAAAAATCGCCGTACCAAACGATACGTTCCTACCTTACAGCGATAGGAAACACCACGCTTTAAAATCACTCCAGCGGGCCCCGTCAACAGCATTTTATCAAAATACGCCCTATCCTCTGCCGCCAGCTTCACCGCCACTCTGCACCCAAACGAATGGGCTATTACGTGCGGATTTTTTATCTGCAACTGTGCCAAGACCTCTTTCGTCCATGCGGCGTAATCGGACACTGAAAACGGGCTCGTTAAAACACTGCTACCGCCAAAGCCCAAAAAATCAATTGCCGTTACCCGATAAAAACGAGAAAAATAAGCAAAGGAAGCCGCAAACGCTTCCTTGGAGGAAAGATATCCGTGCAAGAATACCAAATCCTTGCCTTTACCCTTTTGTAAAAACGAAACGTCGGATAAGCTGACCGTCGTCCGTCCTCCTTTCACAGTTCTTTTTTCATTTCCAGCGCGTTTTCGCCGTCGGCGTAATAGCGTTTGCGAAGCCGCGTCCTTTCAAAGCCGCAGCCCGTATATAACCGCACGGCAGGAATATTCCCCTCGCGCACCTCTAAAAATACACGCTCCGCGCCCCGATTTTTAAACTCGACAAAAGCCGCTTCCATCAGGGCTTTCCCATAGCCCTTGCCACGAAACGCAGGCAGTACGGCAATCTTGGGAATTTCTCCGTCTTCAAAAAGCACCGTCGCCGCCAAATAGCCAATCCGCTCGCCTCCCGATTCCAGAATTAAACCAAAAAAATCCTTTCGGGCATATTCGTCCTTTATCATCGTTTCCGTCCAAGGGTCGTCAAAACAGCTATCCTCCGCCGCCTTGATGAAAGGCAGGTCGTTTTCCGTCCAAAGCCTAATAGAAATCGCCATGAACTCACACCTGCCCCTTGTTAATCTCAGCAGAGCTCTTGCGGACGTACAGCGCGTCGAGCGGCGCAAACGCCCCTTTTTCCGACAATGCCTTTACTGCGTTTTGCAAGCCCATTACGGGGTCGGTCAGTGTTACCTGCGCTTTTTCAGAAATCGGGAGCGGCGCAAACGCGGTCAGTGCATAGCCCTGCTTTTCCAAAGCAAGCACTTCCGCTTCCGTCAAATAGGCAGGCGAAAGCACCACCTCGCCATTTTCATAGCCACACGCATAATACGCATCGTGCAAGGCGTCTACAAGACAGAGCAGCTTCCCTTTCGTGCCGTCTATCGCATTATATGCCACGACGTCGAAAGAGGTGACGGGAAGAGAGGGCTTTTTAAACGCCAAACAAAATCCCTTTATCGCGGAAATGCCAATACGAATCCCTGTAAACGACCCAGCCCCCACAACGGCTGCGAAAAAGTCGCAGTCCTCCAAACGCAAATCGGCTTTTTTCAACGCCTCGTCGATGGCAGGGAGCAGGGATACGGAATGCTTCATTGCGCAATCAGGCAGGAAAACGGAATGCGCGACGCCTGCTTTTACCGCAATCGCCGCAAGATGACTTCCGCTTGTATCCAGCGCAAGATAATTTTTATTTTCCGTTTTTGTTTCCACTGTCTTTTCCGTCCTTGATATTCTTAATATTCAATTTCACGCTCGTTTTCACCAAGCTTACGAATATATACTTTTTTTACGAATCGGGGCAATAACGGCGCGATATTCTGCGCCCATTCGATAAGACAGATACCGCCCATATCGAAATAATCCGCCAGCCCAAGATTTTCCGCCTGCTCTACCGATTCAATGCGGTAGCAATCGTAATGAAACAGCCGTCCGTCGTAATCGTTCATGTACGCGTAAGTGGGGCTTGTAACTTCTTCCTCAATCCCCAAGCCCTTTGCTACGCCCTTGGAAAACACCGTCTTGCCTGCGCCCATGTCTCCATCGAGCAGAACCACGTCTCCGCTTTTCAAGGTTTTTGCATATTCGCAAGCAAACGCCTCCGTTTCCTCACGCGATTTTGAAATATACTTTGCCATAATTCTATTATAATACCTCTCGAACGATTTTGCAAATATTTCCGATATCGCACGCCTAAATTTTCATTTTTTTCAGAAAATTCGACAGTCTTTTATATAAAAGTATCGTCAGGATACTCACGCTCACCGTTTTTATTAAATTGAACGCTAACATAACCCCCCAGTATTCCGCGAAAAATACGGCTACGGGCATACCAAAAATAGCACCGCCCAAAGCAATCGCGTATAACGGCAAGGATATAAAGCGATTCACGAATAATGCAACCCCTACGGCAATCAAACAAGCGATACTTAAGGATATCACTACCGTTTTCAAGCTCTTTTTGTATTGATAAAGTATCGACGGAAGTAAGATAAACGAACTCGTAATAATAAAATTCGCAAGCTCCCCCGTGCAAGCCGTTGAAGAAATAAAACAGCGCAAGCCTTCCTTCAAAAGGCAAACGATTACCCCTTCCATAGGGCCTAACAAAAAGGCAATTAACGCAATAAAAACGTTGCCGAAATCTAATTGCAAAAAGCCCGCGCTGGGAAAGATAGGAAAATCCAATATACTCACTACGAAAGACAGCGCAACAAATATCGCCATAAGTGCCATTCGCTTAGCTGAAAAGCGGTTTCTATGCCGAGCTATCGTCTCGGAATCTTGTATTGAACGCATACCTGCCCCATTCGTTTCATTGTTTTTTGCTATATTTTTCATACTACCACCTTTAAAAAGCCGCCCCTTTCGCTCGAAAGGGGCGGCAACGTGCCTGCGTCGTTGGAAAGCCACGGCTGCGTTCCACACGCCGTAGCCAAGCCTTTTTCCATCCGGACTATACCGTCGGTCTCGGAATTCCACCGAGTCGGGAACGGAAAACGCATTCCGTTCTTCGCAGACTATACTGCCGGTGAGGAATTACACCTCGCCCCAAAGAATATTTCATTGTATTTAGTATACCGCTCCAACGCGGCTTTGTCAAGCAAACGCGGCTGGATTTATTCTCCTTTTCCCGTCTTTTCCTCACCAAGTAATGGGAAATATACGTAAAACGTACTACCCTCACCCACTTTGCTGTCGACGCCGAATTCCAAGCCATGCCGCTGCAAGATTGTTTTAACTATCGACAAGCCCAAACCCGTACCCTGTACAGGACGTTTGTGCATTTCTTTCGAACGATAATAACGTTCCCAGATTCCGTTCAATTCCTCGGGCTTAATCCCTTTACCCGTATCCGTTACAGAGAAACGGCAAACGGTATCCGATTCCTTTTGCAGCCTTACGTATACAATACGGTCCTCGCCCGTATAATTGACAGCGTTGCCAATCAGGTTATAAAGCACCTGCCCAAGCTTCAATTCATCACCGCACGTATATAACCCGTCTGCGATTTCCGTTTCAAAACGGTAGCCCTGCGTTTCCTTTAAATAAGCAAACCTATCGAGAATTTCATAGGTGTATGCCGAAAGGTCAAACGCATTCTTCTGCAAGACCTCCATACCCGAGCTGAGCTTTGAAAGGTCTAATACGTCGTTCACAAGCGAGGTCAGTCTATCGGCTTCGTCCACGATAACCTGCGCGTGCTTCGTGCGTTTTTCGGGGTTCTCACCCGATATTTCTATAATCATGGACGCATATGCCTTGATCATGGTAAGCGGTGTTTTGAAATCATGGGAAACGTTTGCAATTAATTCCTTTTGCATGCGATCGGTCTTGGACAGCTCGTCCTTTGCAAAGTTCAAGGCGTCTGCAAGCTCCACAAGCTCCCTGCCATACGCCGCGCCACGGAAATCCACCTCGAAATCTCCTTCTGCAAGCCGACGCGATTTTTCCGTAAACTCCGTAATCGGCTTGGTCAGCCAACCCGACACTGCGCTCGACACCGCAAAGGAAAGAATAAAGGTGAAAACCAAAAGCAGACCTGTACGAACCCCCATGTTCTCACTCGCCGCTTCGATTATCTCCGTCGATTTCGTAATGTATAAATAAAACTCTACGTCCTCGGCAAATTCCGTCTTAGACGCATACACGTACTCCCTCTCCCCCTCGTAAACGACGGTCTCCGAGCCCTGTTCTTGCATTTTTTGAACGGCAATTTGCAGCTCTTTGGAAAGATTCAAATGCTCCTCTATTTCAGGTGCAGAAGGGTCGAAATGCGGTTCTTGGGGGAATAAAACCACGCCGTTTTCGTCTAAAAGTAGAATATTGACGTCGTGACTGCGGGACAAAAAGCGCAAGAAACCGCTGTAATTTCCGCCCGTCCAATCGGGCGCGCCGCGTTGCAGCTCTTCCTTAATCAAACGACCTTTTTCATTGATGTCGTGCGCCGCTTCATCTTTATACGCGCGAAGCACAGTGATTTGCTGCGCAATTCCGCAAAAGAGCACGATAAGCAAGGAAAGCGCGGTAAAAATAGCCCAGACGAGGAAATAAATACTCGTACTGCGCTGCTTTCTACGGTACCTATGCACCCGCGGTTCTTTGGGCGGTTTTACCTTGCCCTCCGTCCGCTTTTCCGCTTTGTCCTGCCGACTTTTTTTCATGCTTGTCCGTTAATCCTCGAATTTGTAACCGAGTCCACGCAAGGTCACAATGAATTTGCGGTAGTCCTTCAAGTTCCCTCGCAGCATTTTGATATGCGTGTCCACGGTACGATCGTCGCCGTAAAAATCAAAGCCCCAAACGTCGTAGAGAAGCTTCTCGCGCGTGAGCGCGATGCCTTTATTCCGAACGAGATAGAACAAAAGCTCGTATTCCTTGGGGGTAAGCTCGGCTTTCACGCCGTCCACGTATACGTTTCTGCCTGCCATATCGATTTCCAAGCCCTCGAATTTCAAAATTTCATTCTGCTTGAATTTGTTTGCGCGGCGTTTTGTCACGGCGTTGATACGCGCCATAACTTCCTTGGGCGAGAACGGCTTTGTCACGTAATCGTCTACCCCGAGCTCGAACGCGAACAGTTTATCGTATTCCTCGCTTCTTGCCGAAAGCATGATAACGGGAATATCCTTCGTTTTCTTGATTTCCTTTACCGCCGAAAAGCCGTCGAGGTGGGGCATCATGATATCCATAAGCAAAAGGTCGTAATCATTGTCACGGCAAAGACGTACGGCTTCCATGCCATCCGCCGCCTCAAACGCCTCGTTGCCCTCGAATTCTACGTATTCACGGAGCACACCGCGAATCATTTCTTCATCGTCTACAATTAAAATTCTCATCAAAGTCCTCGCTTTTACCCTGCGGCGATTGCCACCGCTATTTTTAGGAAAATTTTTCCTTACCCTTGTATTGTACCCACAGATTGTCAACTTTAAGACAATTCACGGTGAAATCTTGGTGAAATTTTTATTTTTCGGGTATAGTATAGCATAAAGTCGGAGAATTGTCAATATAGAAGCAATGAAATCCTTTGTACAGAGCGCGAAAGCTATAAAGAGCCGAGGAAAATCCTCGGCTCTTCGTTTTAATTTCAGCCACAACGCGTTGCGAAGCAAGGCAATTCACGCAAGCTTTGCTTGCAATTCACGGCGTAGCCAATTCACGCCGTAGGCAATTCACGCGCAGTAAGCGCCACGCTTACAGCGCTACGCTTCCGTCCTTGCACACTACTTCCGTCGCAGGCACGTAATCGTTCCATTTATATCCCTTTTCAATCGCATTCCACTCCTCAACCGTACCATTAAAGGTAATACTCGTCAAGCTACCGCAATTAGAGAACGCCCAATCGCCAATCGTGGTGACAGTGTCAGGAATTTCTATACTCGTCAAACTACTGCAATCAGAGAACGCAGAACGAGCAATCGTGGTTACACTGTCGGGAATTTCTATATTCGCCAAGTTACTGCAATCAAAGAACGCAGAACGAGCAATCGTGGTGACATTGTCGGGGATTACAAATTCCGTTGCCGTTTTACTGACTGCATATTGAATAAGCATTGTTCCGTCTTTTGTATATAAATTGCCGTCTATGGATTTATATGCCTCATTGTTTTCACCTACCGTAATGCTCGTCAAGCTACTGCAAAATTGGAACGCGGAATTGCCAATCGAAGTCACACTGTCGGGAATTACCACGCTTGTCAAGCTACTGCAAAATTGGAACGCGGAATTGCCAATCAAAGTCACACTGTCGGGAATTACCACGCTTGTCAAGCTACTACAATTATAGAACGCATTATCCGCAATGCAAAGCGTGCCTTCTTTTATTGTATATTCTCCACTAATTGAAGTTCTTGCTTCAATTAGAAATTCCCCTATATACAATACGTCGTTTTCCCAATTATTTTCTTCGGTAGCATATCCCGTATTAAAGAACGCATAATAGCCAATCGTGGTGACGTTGTCAGGGATTTCTATACTTGTCAAGCTTCTGCAATACTCAAACGCATAATTGCCAATCATGGTTACGCTGTTGGGGATTTCTATACTCGTCAATCGGCTGCACCGAGAGAACGCATAATTGCCAATCGTGGTTACACTGTCTCCTATTACCACGCTCGTCAAGCTATCGCAATCCTCGAACGCGCCATCCGCAACACAAAGCGTACCTTCTTTTATTGTATATTCTCCACTAATAGAATAATATCTTGCTTTAATTAAATGTTTCCCTATATACAATACGCCATTTTCCCAATTGCTTTCTTCCGTATAATACGCCGTATTATAGAAAGCTTCTTCGCCAATCGTGGTGACGCTATCACCAATTACCACACTCATCAATCTACTACAATTATAGAACGCCTGATAGCCAATCGTGGTTACGCTATCGGGAATTTCTATACTCGTCAAATTGCCGCAATATGAGAACGTAGCATAGCCAATCGCGATCACGCTATCGGGGATTACCACACTCGTCAATTTACCGCAATAATAGAACGCCTTAGAGCCAATCGTGGTCACGCTATCGGAAATTTCTATACTCGTCAAGTTCCAACAATTATAGAACGCACAATCGCCAATCGAAGTGACACTTTTGCCGATTACCACACTCGTCAATCTTCTGCAATCATAGAACGTTTGCTCGCCAATCGTGGTCACGCTGTTCCCGATTACCACGCTCGTCAAGTTGCCGCAATATGAGAACGTAAAATAGCCAATTGTAGTCACACTGTCAGGAATCACCACACTCGTCAAGCTACTGCAACAAAAGAACGCAGAAGCTCCTATCGAAGTGACACTGTCGGGAATTTCTATACTCGTCAAACTGCTGCAATAGGCGAACGCATAATCGCCAATCGTGGTGACGTTGTCAGGGATTACCACATTCATCAATTTACCGCAATAATAGAACGCATAAGAGCCAATCGTGGTCACGCTGTCGGGGATTACAAATTCCGTTGCCGTTTTCCCCATTGCATATTGAACGAACGTTGTTCCGTCTTTACTATATAAATTCCCATCTATGGATTTATATGTCATATTATTTTCATCTACCATAATACTCGTCAAGCTTTCGCAATCATAGAACGCAGAACCGCCAATCGTGGTTACACTGTCGGGAATTTCTATATTCGCCAAGTTACTGCAATCAGAGAACGCAGAACGAGCAATCGTGGTGACATTGTCGGGGATTACAAATTCCGTTGCCGTTTTCCCCATTGCATATCGAACGAACGTTGTTCCGTCTTTACTATATAAATTCCCATCTATGGATTTATATGCCGTATTATCTTCATCTACCGTAATACTCGTCAAGCTACTGCAACGACGGAATACATCGTTACCAATCGTGATGACGCTGTCGGGAATTTCTATACTCGTCAAGCTACGGCAATCATGGAACGCATAAAAGGCAATTGCTGTTACTGGCAAATCTTTATACGTTGCAGGAATCACCAAATCGGTATCCGTGCAAGTACCGATACCTGTTACCGAATAAGATACGCCATCCTCGTTCAAGGTGTATTCCAAGCCGCCCACCGACGTTTCGTCTTCAACACTCGACGAATCGGACGAAGAACTATCCTCAACAGACGAACTTTCCCCTTCGCTTGAAGAGCTTTCCTCCGCCGAAGATGACGAACCCTTGTCTTCTGAAGCTTCTTCGCTTGAAGGACTTTCTTTTTCAACAGACGAACTGCTTACTTTACCACTCGTAGACAAGCTACTACTGTTTTGAGCAGATGCCCCGAATTGACACCCCGCAAATCCGACCGCCATAGCAGAAACACACATTACGGATAAAAACGCAACTAATGCTTTTTTAATTGTATTCATAAAACACCTCCTATTGTGAATATTATACTCCATATATCGACAATTGTCAAGTGAAAGAGTATATTTTATAATTTTCGTGGAGGACTTTATATGATTTCATACGAGCCGTTTTATAAAACGCTGAAAGCAAAAAATATATCCACGTATAAACTAATCAATACCTATAACGTAAGTCGTAGTCTATTAGACCGATTAAAGCACAACAAGCCGATTAGTACCGTCACCCTAAATGACCTATGTTCTATTTTAAACTGCAAAGTTGAAGATATTTTGGTATATATTGAAGAACCTTTACATTAAACGACGAACTTCTTTGCGTCGAACGTCAAAAACCGTATTAAAAAATCCCCCGAAATCGGGAGATTTTTTCTTTATTCCAGCTCATCAAAATTACGTGGTCCGCCGCCCGGAAAATCAAACGGTGGCGGTGAAACGGGGGTACCGTGTCCGCGTTTATCGGCTTTTGGCGGCTTCGGTAAGCCAACGTTCACCAAGATTACGTCCTCGCCGATTTTTACGATATTCTTTAGCTCGATAAACAGTTCCGCTTTCTTAAAAACGCCCTTACTGCTCGGCACAATAATCCCTATCCAACGATTTTCGGGATAACAAAGCGCCACGTCGCATACTCTACCGAGCTTGCGCCCGTCCTGCGTATTGATTACGTCTTTTGCACGAAGCTCCGAAAAACTTAATTCCATACCGACCTCCGCATACGTTGCTACTCCATTATATGCGGAAAAACGGAAAAACGTTCCTGTTTTAACTCCCTTTATACAATGAAATTTGTTGCAAAACAGAAATTAACATAAAAATCCACCGTTTTCATTAGAGCAACGTTTTCAAAAGTCCTTCGATTCCACGAGAAATATCCCGATAGGTCAGAGAAAAATCCCCCGTGTACCAAGGATCCGCAACGTCGGCGTTTGAGCCTGCAAAGGAAAGCAATTTTTTGCACTTTTCAGCATGCTTTTCTCCAACAATTCGCTTTGCTCGGCGGAGGTTGGATTCGTCCATGCAAAGAAGTAGGTCATAGCGTTCACCGTCCGCTTCCGTCAATAGTTGCGCGCGCTTTCCTGCGCAATCGATGCCATGCTTTTTCAGCTCTGCCTTCGCTGGGGGATAGACGGGATTTCCCACCCCGTTCCAAATCTCTTCCGTGGAAACGGCGGAGGATTCGATGAGAAAATGCTCCGTTTTTCCAAGCCGCCGAACGGCGTCCTTTAACATAAATTCCGCCATGGGCGAACGGCAAATATTCCCATGACAAACAAACATGATCTTATACATGGGTGGCCTCTTCGGTTAAATTTTCGTCCGTTTGTCTTTCAACGTCCGTGTTGTTTTCCGCCTTTGAAGCGGTCTCTTTTTGCGTGTGGCAAGCCCCTGCATGCGGACAACCGCTACAACCGCAGCCGCAACCGCCAACCCCTTTCTTCTTTTGCCGAACGAGGTATACAATCGCGCCGATAACCGCCGCCGCAACAATACAAATAATGAAAATATCAATCGGTTCCATGATAACCTCCTTGCGTGCATCCGCCCCCGTCTAATGGCACTAAGACGAGGGCAGGCATTTTATTTAAGGTGCTTTTATTGTGTGCTAATGATTATTTCCGAGCCGCCAATAAGCGTTTCTCTTTTTCTTTTTTCGTCATGTATCGGTTATACAGCACGATACCCATAGTCGCAAGCGCAATCAAGGCAATCCAAATTGCAATCGGCCAAACGAACTCGCCTACCGTGTAGACAATCGCGGATACAAGATAGGAGGATACCACCCAAAAGAGCAACGTCCATTTGAATTTTTCTCTGCCGATTTCACCCTTTGCCGCCGCAACCGCCGCAAAGCAGGGAATCGTCAACATATTAAACGCGATAAAGGAAATCAAGCCCGATACGGTAATCCCCGTTGCCGAAATCAGATATACAACCTGATCTACGCCCTCCTCAAGCTGTGCGTCGGAAAGCATTGCACCAAGACAGAGCGCTAACGAGCCAAACGTTGCGATAACGTTTTCTTTTGCGATTAAGCCCGTGATTGCCGCCACTGCGAATACCCAACCCACGGAAGTAAGCTGACTGCCAAAGCCCAGCGGTGTGAAAATCGGCTGTAAAAATTTACCGACGGAAGCGAGAATGGAGTTCTCCATGCCGCTTTCTCCCACGTAGCTCCAATTCCAAGCGAAATTCGACAACAGCCAAATTACCACACAGGAAATGAGAATGATGCTAAACGCCTATTGAATAAAGAGCTTTGCCTTATCCCACAAATGCAGCATAAGATTTTTGAATCCAGGCACGTGATATAAGGGCAATTCCATAATGAATGGAGACGCTTCCCCGCGCATCGTTGTGTGCCGCATTATAAGCAACGCCACAAGTGCCGTTACAATCCCTAAAAGATACATGGAATAGGTAATGACGTCCGCATTCCCAAACCCAAACTTGGCTACAATACCACCCGAAATCGCAAGCAGAATCGGCAGCTTTGCGCCGCAGGAGAAGAACGGAATTACTCGAACCGTCGCTTCCCTTTCCCTTTCGTCTGCCATCGTGCGGGTATTTATCATTGCAGGTACAGAGCAGCCAAAGCCCATAATCATGGGCATGAACGCTCTACCCGAAACGCCGAAGCGACGGAAAATCCTATCGAGCATAAACGCTACACGCGCCATATAGCCCGTATCCTCCAAAATGGAGAAGAACAGGAAGAGTACCAAAATCTGTGGCAGGAAGGAAAGCACCGCGGCAATACCGCCCCAAACGCCGTCGACAACCAAGCCGACAACTGCTTCACTCGCATTCAACGCTTCTAAGCCAACACCTAACCATTCCCCAAGCTTGCTTGTCAATAAATCCAAGGCATTAAACAGAATCACACCCGGGGAATTCAATCCGCCTGCAAAGAAGATTCCACCCGCAGCCGTTTCACTGATGCCCTCACACCAAGTGCCAAACGAAGGAATGATAGAACCTAAAAACAACAGATTTTCCGAAAACGTCAAGTGGAAAATCGCAAACAGAATCACAAGGAAAATG
>JAFUMY010000055.1 GCA_017482415.1 Clostridia bacterium | reverse complement strand
GTTTTCTAAAAATTTACAATCAGTTGTAAACATATCAAGCATCCAAAACAAAGGGATTTGTCTTTCTTTCTACTTCCAGCGTAGTTGGGTCGTTGTGTCCTGGATATACGGGCATATCCCCCTCTATCTTTGTAAGTCGCTTCAAAGAAGCGCGCATATCCGCAATGCTTCCCGTCGGAAAATCCGTCCTGCCCATACTCCCTGCAAAGAGCGTATCACCCGTGAATAGATACCTGCCCCCGTCTTTTGCCGTAATTTGATAGCAAGCGCTACCCGACGTATGCCCAGGGGTAAGCAGCATTTTTACCGTCATTCCGCACAGGTTTTTTTCTTCGTTATCCGAAAAAGTATCGTCGATTTGATAATATGCCCTCGGCGCATCAAACGCTTCGAACAAATCGGCAGACGTACAAACGAGCTTCTTTTCCTCTTCCGAGCAAAGCACCTTTGCGCCGCTTTCTTGCAGCATCGGCACCCCGCCGACGTGGTCGAAATGACAATGGGTCAATAGCACGTATTTGGCTTTTAAGCCGTACTTAATCAGCTCGCTTTCCACACGCGGTTGCGCAGGGTCGATGAGAACGGCATTCTCACCGTCCTCCGTGATTGCATACGTATTCGCGCCGAAGCCTCTTGGGGAAATAGTAATAATTTTCATAGTCTTTTAGAAACGGCGAACCTCGTAGATTCGTTTATCCGTCTGCATTTTCTTAATCAGCAAATCCACCTCATCGATATCCGTCAAGGAAATAGATGCCTCCAAAATTGCGTCGTGATTTTTATCGATTCTGCCGTTGACTGCCGTAATCGACAGCTTCATATCCGCTACAACCAAGGAAAGCACGGACATTGCCGCGCCCTGATCGGTCGCACGAATGGAAATATTCGCATTAAACCGCTGTTTTGTGCCAGCCGCAAGCTGCCAAGACGCAGGTAAAAGACGAAGCTTTTCCGCATTCTTTACGTTGGGGCAGTCGCCACGGTGGATAACCACACCTCTACCGCGCGAGGTATAGCCAACAATCTCGTCCCCAGGGAGAGGAGAGCAACAGCCTGCAAAGCGTACAAGCATACCTGCCTGCCCGTTTACGAGCACACCGCCCGGTGCGCCGCTAGCCCTGCCGGCATGGATTTCGAATTCAAGCGGCACTTCCTTGCGATAGAAGTCGATGAGCTTGAAAAGAATCTGATTGACGGAAATGGAGCCGTAGCCCACTGCTGCAAACATTTCCTCCTGCTCACCGAACGAAAAACGCTCGGAAATACGCTTGAAGCTTTCCTCGGTCAAAAGCTGGGAAAGGCTGAAGCCCTTTTTCTTGGCTTCTTCTTCCAGCTTTTGCTGACCGACGCGGATATTTTCTTCCTTTAATTCGTTTTTATAGAACTGCTTAATCTTCGCTTTCGCGCTCGAGGACTTAATAAATTTCAACCAATCGCGCGAAGGGCCTTTCGAGTTTGGAGAAGTGATAATCTCGACCACGTCCCCCACCTGCAAGGTCGTTGTCAGGGGTACGATTTTGGAATTGACTCTTGCGCCCGTACAGCGGTTACCGACCTCCGAGTGGATTGCATACGCAAAGTCTACGGGCGTAGCTTCAGGCGGCAAGGAAATGACCTTTCCGCGCGGCGTGAATACGAGCAGCTCGTGACTGTAAAGCTCCGTTTTTAATGCGCTGATGAATTCCTTGGAGTCTTTTAAATCCCCTTGCCATTCCATCACTTCGCGGAGCCAAGTAAGACGATTTTCGAAATTAGAATTTTCTTCTTCCGTCTTACCTTCCTTGTATTTCCAGTGCGCCGCGATACCGAATTCTGCGATGCGGTGCATTTCTTCCGTGCGGATTTGAATTTCAAACGGCTGACCGTATCTCGTCATAACCGTCGTATGCAAGGACTGATACTTATTCGGCTTCGGCGTTGCGATATAGTCTTTAATGCGCCCGGGAATGGGCTTCCATTTTTCATGGATTCTACCAAGTACCGTATAGCACTGGCTGATATCGTTTACAATGACGCGTACCGCCGTCAAATCGTAAATCTGATCGAGGGTCTTGTCCTTGTTTTTCATCTTTTTATAGATGGAATAGAAATGCTTGGGACGACCAAATACTTCCCCTTCCACCTTATCTCTTTCCATAAGCTCTTTGATTTCCGCAACAATCCCACTGACGAATTCTTTACGCTCGGACAGCTTTTCACGGATATTATATAAGAGATACTCGTAAGCTTCGGGGTCAAGATATTTTAAACAAAGGTCCTCAAGCTCGCACTTGACCTGCGAAATACCCAGTCGGCCTGCAAGCGGCGCATAAATATCGAGCGTTTCGCTCGCCATACGCTGCTGACGCTCGGATGAAAGGAAATTGAGCGAACGCATATTATGCAGACGATCGGCAAGCTTGATGATGATGACGCGCACGTCCTTCGCCATTGCGACGAAAATTTTACGGAAGTTTTCCGCGTCGGCATCCTCTTGGGATTTGAATACGATTTTTTCAAGCTTAGTAACACCGCTTACAAGGTCGAGAACCTCATCGCCAAACTCACGCTTGATGTCCTCTGCCGTAGATTCGGTATCCTCAATGACGTCGTGCAAAAGCGCCGCGGCAATCGTCGCGGCATCTAAGCCTAAATCCATCAATATGTCGGCTACGGCGCAGGGATGAATAAAATAGGGTTCTCCCGACGCGCGTTTCTGGTTTGCGTGCGCTTCCTTTGCATAATCGTACGCTTTCACCAAAGCCGCCCTATCCTCAGGCGAATATATCTGATTGATTTTTTCTAACGTAGCTTCCATTCGTGTTACCTCTCAATCAGCCTTGCTGCAATAAACACACCTTGCGATATATACTCGAATCGTTTAACTCCGCTTTCACGCCGCGATATACGTTTAATCTACCGTCGCCGAACTCTACCAAGCCAAGCTCTTCAAATACGTTCACCGCAAAGATAAATTCCCTTCTGTCAAAACCAAGCCCGTTGCAGGATACCGCCAACTCCTCTACCGTTTCCCCGCTCAAAAGATGCAATTCGCGGCGGAGTGCTGAAAAAATCTCCAACAAGCTCTCTCTTGCAACGTCCAGCTTTTCAAACATTTTATAGCCGCAAATATCACGGTTAACGAATACCTGCCTGCCACCTAACGCCTCTAAATGAAAATCCGACGGGGTATCCAAGAAGATAAAATCACGGAATCCTGAAAGGTCTGCGTCGGGCGCAGGGGATACGATTAAAGCGTTGGAAAGATTCCTTGAAGAGGGATAAAACAAATCGCAACCAAGCTCCTCTAACCCCTCGTAGAAAGAAAGCGTTCTGCGGTCGGATGCAATCAAGCACAACCCGTAGGGACATTCCGCACGCTTTTGCGCAATCAGTGCTTTAATCTCATCGGTGGAAAGCTCAATCGGCTCTACTTCCGCATGCGGTGCATAAAACCGCGCAATCGAATTGGCAAAAATGCTCTCTGCCGTCGCTCTGCCCGTTCTTCCGTCGTACAAAAGCTCGCGCACAAAGCCTTTTATATATTCTCTGCCCTTAAATCTGGACACGTTGATTTCAAAAATAAAGTTCTTGCGAACGTCGCTCTCGATAATTTTTAAATTTCGGATTCCCGAAAAATACATAAGCTCGATAAATTCGCTCTTAATCGACAGGTGCGGAGACATCGCTTTGACCGGTCGAGCCGTACATGCCCCTGCCGAAATGGAAAATAACGGGCGTCTATGCCCTACGCCGTAGGGCTCCATTGCCATCAGCTCTCTCGCGAATTTTTCCGAGAACGGCCCGTTGATTTCCTCGCTGACGGGAATGGTTTGTTCGAACTCGGAGGGCGCGTACGTCCTGCCGATTTCTTCGTTAAGTGCCTTTTCTAAGGCGTCAAACTTTTCAAAACGGATATTGATACCTGCGGCTTGTGCATGTCCGCCAAATTCTTCGATGTGTTCCGAACAATGCTTCAACGCCGTGAAAATATTGATGTTTTCAATGCTTCGCGCGCTGCCCTTCAGCATATCGCCGTGATGAACAAAAAGCAGCGTCGGACGATTGTATTCCTCGGCAATACGCGCGGCAACAATGCCGATAAAGCCCGTGTTCCAGCTCTCGTCCGAAAGCATAATTACGTTACCGTAAGCGCCCTTTTCACGCAGCTTCGCCTTTGCGGAAGCGTACAGCTCGTCGCAGTATTTCTGTCGCTCGGTATTATACATACAAAGCTTGGTTGCCAGCTCGTAAATCTCCGATTCATTTTCGGAAACAAACAGGCGGAATGCCGCTTGTGCATCCCCCATTCTGCCCGCCGCATTTACCCTCGGCGCTACGTTAAAAGCCAAGGTCTGCGCTGTGATTCCGTCGTAATTTTTCCCGATTAAGTAGGAGAAACAGGAACGGATATGGGTATTGAATCGTTTTAAACCCTCCGTTACGATATCACGATTTTCACCAAG
>JAFUMY010000054.1 GCA_017482415.1 Clostridia bacterium | reverse complement strand
TTTTTTCTCCCTTGTTGTTAGTTTTGCTTATTTGCCTAAAAAATATTCCACTGCATTTTCAAAGGTTACCCGTTCACTCTCGCCCGTTGCCATGCATTTCGCGTTCATCGCGCCTTCTTCCAGCTCCGAATCCCCGATTACGGCAACATATTTCGCGCCGAGCTTGTCCGCATACTTGAACTGCGCCTTTACCGAACGGTCCATGTGATCGATTTCCGCAATTACACCCTTTTCACGAAGTGCAGAAGCAAGCTCGAAAGCTTTTCTTCTGCAAGCCGCGTTCATTCCAGCCACGTATACGGTAGGAACTTCGGGGGCAGGAATTTCCACTCCCGTCTGCTCCATAACAATCAGCAAACGTTCAATGCCTGCGGCAAAGCCCACGGCAGGTATGGAATTACCGCCGAGTTCTTCAATCAAACCGTCGTATCTGCCGCCTGCACAAACCGTGCCCTGTGCACCAATCGATGTCGACACAAACTCGAACACGGTACGGGTGTAATAGTCCAAACCGCGCACGATACGAGGATCGATTTCATAGCCCACGCCTGCAAGCTCTAAGCAGGATTTCACTTCCTCAAAATGCGCGTGGCAGTCCTCGCAAAGATAATCCAAAATCGACGGCGCCGCCGCGTTAATCTTCTTGCAAGCCTCTTCCTTGCAATCAAGAAGACGCAAGGGATTCTTTTCAAAACGAGTCTTGCAATCGTAGCAAAGCTCGTCTAAATGCGGTTCAAAAAAGGCTTTAAGCGCTTTGTTATACGCCGCGCGACAGGTCGGGCAACCGATAGAATTCACGTACAGCTTCACGTTCAAGCCGAGCTTTTTGAGTAAACTATCGGCAAGCAGAATCGCCTCTGCATCCGTCTGCGCGCTCTTCGCGCCGAACAGCTCGACACCGAACTGATGGAATTCACGAAGTCGGCCTGCCTGCGGTCTTTCATAACGGAAAGCAGGCGTGATATAGTACATTTTCACAGGCAAAACGCCGCTATGCATGCCGTTTTCGATAAACGAACGCACCGCGCCTGCCGTACCCTCGGGCTTGAGCGTCATCGAACGATCGCCCTTGTCCTTAAACGTGTACATTTCTTTGGTGACGATGTCGGTCGTATCGCCTACGCCGCGCTGGAAAAGCTCCGTATGCTCGAACACAGGCGTGCGGATTTCTTTTAAATTGAAGAGCTTGGCTACGTCACGAGCCACCCCTTCCACGTATTGCCATTTGTAGGAATCTTGGGGCAGAACGTCCTTCGTGCCCTTGGGAATATTAATCATTTCTTTTTCCTTAAAGTGTTATTTCTTTGATTTTATAAGTGTATTTCAACCCTACTTGTCCAACCGAAGTAAAACGATACAAGTTGAATTTTTAAGAAATATATTTACAAAACATATTTCTTAAGATTCCTATCCCCCGTCAACTTTTGGAGATGCTCGTCTACGTATTTTCTGTCGATATTCAGGGTAATCATGGGATAATCGCCGCCGCCTGCGTTGAAGGAAATATCTTCGAGTAGGTATTCCATAACCGTATGCAAACGTCTTGCGCCGATATCCTCGGAAGTGAGGTTGAGCTCTACGGAGACCTCTGCAATCCGCTCGATTGCACCTTCGTCGAACTGCAAATCGATATTATCTACGCCGAGCAATTTTCCGTACTGGAAAGTGAGCGAATTCTCCGTCTCGGTAAGGATTTTCACAAAATCCTCTTTCGTCAAGCTATGCAGTTCAACGGATACGGGGAATCTACCCTGCAATTCGGGAATCAAATCCTCTACTGCCGCCACGTGGAACGCGCCTGCCGCGATGAATAAAATGAAATCCGTTTTAATCGGCCCGTACTTCGTCACGACCGTGCTTCCCTCGACAATAGGCAAAATATCCCGCTGAACGCCCTCTCTGGAAACGTCCGCGCCGCCGCGATTGCCCTTGCCTGCAATCTTGTCGATTTCATCGATGAACACGATACCGTCGTTTTCCGCACGGTAAATCGCCTCCGCTTTAATTGCGTCCTCGTCCACAAGCTTATCCGATTCCTCAGTGAGCGCGATTTGGAAAGCTTCACGAACGGTGAAACGGCGTTTTTTCGTTTTCTGAGGGAACATATCCCCAAAGATACTGCCGATGGAAATCGCCGCGCCGCCAGGAGCAAGCTCCATAGGTTGAGGCGCGTCCAAAACCTCCATTTCAATGGTAAAGCCGTCGTACTGACCCTTGCGGAGTCCGTCTAAAAGCTGGGCTTCAAATACCTCGCGGGCAAGATCACCCTTTTCGTCCTTTTTCGCTTCCGCAAGCGCGCGGACAATGCGTTTTTCCGCCATCGAGGTTGCACGAGCTTTTACCTCTTCTTCCTTTTCCGCTTTCACCAAACGATAAGCGCATTCCGCTAAATCTCGAATCATGCCTTCCACGTCTTTTCCGACGTAACCGACCTCGGTATATTTCGTCGCTTCCACCTTAACGAACGGCGCTTTTACAAGCTTTGCAAGTCTACGCGCAATCTCCGTTTTACCAACGCCCGTAGGCCCTTTCATAATGATGTTTTTCGGCGTGATTTCCTCGCGAATTTCTTGGGGAAGCTGCGCACGTCTATACCGATTTCTCAGTGCAATTGCCACCGCCTTTTTCGCTTCGCTTTGACCGATGATGTATTTATCGAGTTTATAAACGATTTGTTTCGGGGATAAATCCATAATCAATCCTCCTTTTTCGCCACGCGCTTTGCACGAGGCTTTTTCTCAGAAGCGGTGGGCATGTCCGTGTTCACGGTGCTTTCTCCCACTATTTCACAACGAATATTATCGTTTGTGAATACGCAAATTTCCGAAGCGATTTTAAGCGCTTTTCTTGCAATCGTTTCCGCGTCGAAATCGGTTTCCTGATACAACGCGCGCGCCGCTGCCAATGCGTAATTGCCGCCGCTGCCGATTGCGCAAACCCCTTCGTCGGGCTCGATTACCTCGCCCGTACCCGAAAGAATAAGCAAGGTGTTTTCGTCTGCCGTAATCATCATGGCGTCCAGCTTTCTGCCGATTTTGTCGCTTCTCCAAAGCTCGGCAAGCTCAACTGCCGAGCGCATGAGGTTGCCGCCAAATTTATTCAGCATTCCCTCAAAGCGTTCGGTGAGCGCAAATGCGTCCGTGACCGAACCAGCAAACCCCAAAATGACCTTGCCGCCGAAGATACGGCGTACTTTTATCGCCGTGTTCTTAAAAATGACCGATTCGCCCATCGTTACCTGACCGTCACCGGCAATCGCCGTTATGCCGTTTTTCTTGACCGCGCAAATCGTCGTTCCTCTAAATTCCATTTTCTTATTCTCCTATCGTAGCTTCTTTCTGCAAGTCGAGCTGTTCCTGTAAGGCTTCGAGCGCGCGCTCTGCAAGCGCCTTATAGCGTTCCTTTTTATCCTTGATACGAACGGGCATGGATGTAAGTATCCCAAAATTCGCATTCATTGGCTGGAAATCCTTTACAGGGGTGGATATATGTGTTTCGAGCGCACCGCAAACCGTGCGTTCATCAAAGACATGCCCCTTGCGTTTTAAGAGTTTATCCGTTAAATGAATCGCCGCGAGCAGACCGCTTGCCGCACTTTCCACGTACCCTTCGACGCCCGTGATTTGACCTGCAAAAATAATTCTTTCCTTATTCTTAACCGAAAAATCACGGTTTAAAACATCAGGGGATTGAATATACGTATTTCTATGCATGACGCCATAACGCAAAAACTCTGCGTTTTTAAGCGCTGGAATCATAGAAAATACCCGCTTTTGTTCGGGAAATTTTAAATTTGTCTGAAAGCCCACGAGATTATAGGTCGTTCCCTCCGCATTCTCCTTGCGAAGCTGTAACACGGCATAGGGACGTTTTCCGTCCTCGTCGAACAAGCCAACGGGCTTTAACGTGCCGTAGCGCAGGGTATCCCTGCCGCGCGAAGCCATGACCTCCAAGGGCATGCAGCCCTCGAAAATTTCTCTCTTTTCAAACTCGTGCAATTCCGCCTTTTCCGCAGCCAACAATTCGTCCACGAAGGCGTAATATTCCTCTTTCGTCATCGGGCAGTTGATATAATCGCCCGTGCCTTTGCCATAACGATCGCCCGTAAAAGCGCAGGTCATATCCACACTATCCGCCGAAATAATGGGCGCAGACGCGTCGTAGAAATGCAAGCCGCCGCCCGTAAAGCGTTTAATGTCCTCAGATAAAGCGTCCGACGTCAAGGGCCCCGTCGCAATAATCACGTACCTGCCCCCGTTCTTTTCCGTATCGGGAATGGCTAAAACCTCTTCTGAACGCAAGGTGAGGTTCGGACAGTTTTTCAGCTTTTCCGTGATATACGCTGAAAATTTTTCCCGATCGACCGCCAAAGCCGCGCCCGCTGGAACTTTCGTTGCGTCCGCAGCCTCAATAATCATGGAGCCAAGCCTGCGCATTTCCTCTTTCAAAAGCCCGCAAGCGTTTGCGTAAACGTCGTTGCTTTTCAGGGAGTTGGAACAGACGAGCTCACCGTAATTCTCACTCTCGTGCGCCGGCGTGAATTTTTTCGGTTTCATCTCCACAAGTGTGGTCTTAATGCCATGCCGAGCAAGATAATACGCCGCCTCGCTGCCGGCAAGACCGCCGCCGATGACCAGGACTTCCGTATTATTCGACATCTTCAAAGTCCGCAGGGAAATACCCAGCGTCCTCATCATCGTAACCGTAGTACTGCGGTTCGTCCATCAAGGGCGGAGGCGTGAAATCATCCGCGAGCTTCACTGTGCCCTTTCTGCCCTTGCCTTTGCTGTGTTCTTCAACGATTCGATACGAACAGTCTTTATTGTTACATTTTACGTTCCCTCTTCCCGTGGAAACGAGCGCACCGCCGCATTCGGGGCATTTATCGCCCGTGGGAACGTCCCAGCTCATAAACTTACAGTCGGGATATCCCAAGCAGCTATAATACACCTTACCTTTCTTGGATTTACGAACGGTCATTGCCGCGCCGCATTCAGGGCATTTCCCTGCAAGCTTAGGCGTTTCGTCCGTCGGCATCGACATCGTGGATTTGCAATCGGGATAGCTTGGACAAGCCAAGAAACGGCCGAATTTACCGCTCTTTACCACCATGTTCTCTCCGCACTTCGGACAACGAACTGCGGAAATCTCTTCCTTGCCTTCGCTGAGAATATTTTGACACTCGGGGTAGTTAGAGCAAGCAAGGTATTTACCGAACTTACCCATACGACGAATCATGAAATGTCCACATTTACCGCAGATTTCGTCCGTTCTTTCGTCACCGTAGGCGGAAGCCTCGCGCAGTTTTCTCTCGAACCCAGGATAAAATGCACCGATGACCGAACGCCATTCAACGCCACCCTCTTCGATATCGTCCAAACGGGTTTCCATGCCTGCCGTAAAGCCAATATCCATGACGTCTACGAAGCATTTTACAAGCATATCCACTACTGAATAAGCAATCGGGGTAGGTACCATATATTTCCCGTCTTTTTTCACGTACTTTTGCATGAGCTTGGAAATAATCGTTGCATACGTAGACGGTCTGCCGATTCCCTTTTCTTCCATCGTTTTAACGAGCGAAGCGTCGGTATACCGAAGGGGCGGCTTCGTGAATTTCTGTTCCTTTTGCATAGATACGAGCGAAAGCGTATCGCCCTCGTTAAGATCGGGCAGGAGCTTGGTCGAGCTGATTTCATCCTCGTCGTCCTTCTTCGCGCTCAAATCCTGATAAATCGCCGTGAAGCCTGCAAACAGCAATACTTTACCGCTCGCTTTGAAAACGTAGCCGCTGTTATCGATTTCCATTTGCATGCTGTTGTATCTCGCCTCCGCCATCTGCGAAGCCAAGAAACGCTCGTAAATCAATCTATATAACGCGTAATGCTTTTTATCAAGCAGCTTTTTCGCCTTTTCGGGAGTCATCTCCAAATCAATAGGACGAATTGCCTCGTGTGCGTCCTGCGCGCCCTTCTTCGTTGCGTAATAGTTGGGCTTTTCGGGCGCGTATTCGTCGCCGTAGACCGCGCGAATGCGTTGAATCGCCTTCATCTGCGCTTCCTTGGAAACACGGACGGAGTCCGTTCTCATATAGGTAATAAAGGCGATATGGTCGCCGTTTTCCGTTGCGATACCTTCGTAGAGATGCTGCGCAAGAGTCATCGTTTCAGGCGCGGTGAAGCCAAGCTTCGTCGAGGAATCCTGCTGCAAGGAGCTGGTCGTAAACGGTGCGGGAGCATGTGCT
>JAFUMY010000053.1 GCA_017482415.1 Clostridia bacterium | reverse complement strand
GCTATGGTAATGTAAGCGTTTTTATCAAAAAAAGGTAAAGATATATGGATAGATAATCACGCCGAATCCTGCACCCGTAGTGCCGCCGTCAAGTAGGTATTGTTTATAGGCGCGGCGCAGGCTTGTGTCCTCGGGATAATCGTTTACGTTGCCCGTGTAGTCCATATCGAAAAGCCGCCAAGCGGAGGAATACTCGCCTACTTTGTTGTGTTCATCCCAGAGTACGTCGAATTCATGGCTGAATCTGTACGTATTCGAATGCTTCGGGAAAATTTCCAGCGTCGGGGTATAAAGAAGCCAGCTATGACAAACAAAAACCACTTGTTTATTAGGGATTTTGTCGATGAAGAATTTTGCCGCTCGGAGTTCGACTCTCCCTCATTATCTATTTCCAAAAAGAAAAACGCCCCGTTGGGACGTTTGTCTTTTTGTGTATAAATACCTATTTTGATACAATTTGCGTACAACCCTTGAAAAGTGCGTACAGTTTATTCAAAATGCGTACAGTAGTATTAGCACTCAATAATCTTTAATCTTTAATATTAATTTTTAATCACTCCAAATAACAATTTTTCTTGCTATATCATCACATTTATCATTAAGTATTTTTAATTCAAGAAGTACCTCTATTAATAATTCTTTTTCAGAAAGCGAATTTAAGTGTGCTCTGGTTTCTTGATCGTAATATTTATTTCTGTTAATCATTCGTTTAAACATAGTGTCTCCTTTTAAAAACAGTCCTTGAATTTAGGTAACTGATTAACTAAATCTTTTATTTCAGAATCTTTTACGTCCACATCAACAAAAATTACAAGGCTGTAATAATCATTATTTCTAAAGTCTTTTAGTCCACCTAATTCATTACAAATATAACAATTTTCTGCGGCAACCTCATTCGCTATCCTCTTGTTGTAATCAATAGCAAATTTCAATATATCTTTTGCCCTATGCTGATATTTGTCCAAATGTTGCAAAGAATATCTTAAACAATTATTGATTATGGGGTTGATAGAATAATACGTAATAGAATCAACTTTTTTCTCTCTTTTTTGCTTGCTGCTTAATTCATGACGATATGGTTTTATTTCAAACATTGAATTGAACAGGTGATCGTGGTCTAACAATATTTCCAAATAATCAGTGTTATAAAAAATGCTGTCATTACCGCCATAATGTCCGTTTGTGAAAAACATATTATATGAATCATAAATGTCATTAAATAAATCGGGATCGTCCATACTTGCAACAAGACGCGCAAATTTTACAGCATTATCAAAATTGATCCAAGTTACGCCTTTGTTCTTGTTGAGATTAAAGTTATTATAATACCATTTTAATTTAATCCCGTACTCGTCATGAAGGTAACGCACACCATTAACAGCACGATATTCAACAACATAATCGAGAAATGTTTTCCCAAATTCATCTGTTTCTGAGATAATCGATTTTCCGTCCTTTGTAAGCAATAAATCGAATTCTTCTTTATACAGTTTTGCATCATCTATATATGCGTAATATCTAAAACCTTTGTTGAAAGGAACGTTATCTTTTTCAACAGGCAATTTAAATGAATTTTCATCTAACAATCTTGCTAATGAAACACCGAATACCTTTTCGAGCGGAATAATAAATTCATACTTAAGCGGTCTTTCGCCTTTTAACATTTTAGAGAAGTTTGATTTTTCTCTCTCGGCAAACGCATATGCTTGCTGACCTTTAATACCAAGCTCATGTGCTATATCAACCAACAAATGACTGTACATTCTAATACCTTTTTGCTTCATATAGTGATCAATATTGTTTTTTAAGTTTGTCATATGTAGATCCTCCAAATGTAGTTGTGATATTATTATAACATAACTTTTCCAATTTGTGTAGTCATATACGACAACTTTCGTGGTCTTTTTTGACTTTCTGCATTTTTCAGTAAAATACAATAATGTCAAATATGACTACTCTTGCATTTCGTTTGTTAACTACCATTTGTCCCGTTTATAGGCCTTTCGTTCCGTAGGTATTATATATAAAGAAAAAGAGCCTTGCAAAAGTGCGGTTAAACACTCCTACAAGGCTCTGCTGTTTACTTACAGAAAGGAACGAACTCCCTTTATGCAAAGAAAAAAGGTCTAATACGATTGTATCAAACCTTTGCTTTTCTTATGGAGCAGGTGACGAGAGCGTGCTTTTTCTACGAAAAATCACCGCCTTCGCAATTACAAATTGCTCGGCTAATTTTGCTAAAAACGAGTATCAACCGTTTTTTATACGCAAAATTCTCCCTCGGAGTTCGACTCTCCCTCATTATCTATTTCCAAAAAGAAAAACGCCCCGTTGGGACGTTTATCTTTTTGGAGCAGGTGACGAGAGTCGAACTCGCCGGGAACAGCTTGGGAAGCTGCCGCCATACCGCTAGGCGACACCTGCATGGAACGTTGAATTCGCATTCAACGTTTTTATTATAGCCGCTTTTTTGTAAAAAGTCAACAGTTTTTTACGGCTATCTTATATTTTTACGATCTGCCGTGTTTGCAATCCGTGCAAATCCCAAAAAATTCGACACTGTAACCGCTTAAATCAAAATCACAGTCCGTCGTCGCTTTTAAACCGCCTTTCGGTAACCCCTCTACGCATACGTCCGCAAGCCGTCCGCAAGCCGTGCAGTGCGCATGATAGTGCGGCATTACGTTGTAATCGTAACGCACCTCGTTCCCCGCAGTACGCAGCTCTAATGCCTTTCCGCCCGTCGCAAAGCCGCCTAAAACACGAAATACCGTCGCGCGCGAAACACTCGGGTATTGCTCGTGTACAAAGCCGTAAACCTCTGTCGCCGTCGGATGATCTAAGGTCTTTAACGCTTCATATATAATCTGTTTCTGTTTTGTCTGGCGTTCTTGCATACCCGTTCCTCCTTTATTAAGATTGAATACTAATTAGAGTATAACATATAAAAAGGGATTCGTCAAGGGGTTTTGAGAAAAAAATAAAAAATCCCTCTCGGAGAAAGCCGAGAGGGGAAAGGGGTAGCGTCTTACGCCTTTTTTTCCGTGCTGGAATCAGAGATACCGACAACGCTATCAACGGGCATAGCAAAGGCGATGCCTTGGCCTGCGGAGTCGAGCCCGACCTCTTTATAAAGGGCGTGGAGTACGTCGTCTTTAATGGAAGAGGGGACGATAATCATAACGATTTCTTTTTCGGGCTGAATGGTGATATGGAAGAAGGATTCGGCTTCCTTGCTTGCCGTACCGCGTGCGTTGATGACCGTGCCGCCGCGCGCGCCGAGTTTTTTCGCCGCGTCCATGACCGCTTCACTGTAACCGCTGTTTACAATACAGAAAATCGCTTCGTGCTGGAATTCCATATTACTTTTCCTCCTTGTTGCCCGAACCGCCCGTTCGGTGATTGCTTAAAAAACGATAGATGGCTACGCCGATTACGCTGGTTAAGGGGATTGTGAACGCAATCCCTTTACCGTTTTTAATCGTGTGAAATTTTTCCTCTAAGCCGTGCATGGCAAGGGTCGCTTGGTCCTCGCGCAGGATACTGAAAATAACGCCTTTGTCCGAATCCTCAAGACCGAGCATATATAAGGTATCCGATTTCGCCGTGCCTTGTCCTAACACCGTCGTTTGGAAATTGATTTCGAAATTTGTCAAAAAGTCGGTGTAGAACTCCGTCTTATTACGGTTGACGACCGTGACTAAGAGCTTGAGCTTACGGAAATCGGAGCCCGCGCCACCGTTTTTTTTCGGGGCGGCGGATTTTTTTGTTTTACGAGTTTTGATGATTGATCCCATACCTGCCCCCTACATAAATTGAATAATCTGTTCGTCGTCGGCATCGAGAATACGCTTCATAGCAATCTTTTCTCTCAGCTTTTTGGTTGCTACGGATTTGAAACCGAGTGCTTGAATGGTGATAAGCGGCGTCATGGCTACCATGGCAACGAGCCCGAACGCGTCCGTTAAAATGCTCGTCGGTTGTAATACCGCGCAGATACCGATGACAAAGGGCAGGATAAAGCTCGAAGTCAAAGGACCGCTGGCAACGCCGCCCGAGTCGAATGCAATCGCCGTATACAGCTTGGGTACGAAAAAGGAAAGCCCAAGCGAAAGGAAATACCCGGGGATTACGTAATATAGAATACTAAAATCGAAAATCACGCGGATAACGGACAGGGTAATGGACACGCCGACGCCCACGGAAAGGGCGATGAGCATGGACCGACGGCTGACTGCGCCGCCCGTGACCGTTTCTACTTGGCGTTTTAAAACGTGAATGGCAGGCTCTGCCAAAACGACGGTAAAGCCGAGGATAAACGCAAAGCAGATAAGAACGGCTTGGTGCTGCGATGCGAGCGCAGTCCCCAGCTTAAAGCCGATGGGCATGAATCCGATTGTAACCGCCGAAAGGAAAATAACCAAGCCGAAGAAGGTATAGAAAATACCGACGATAATCTGTAAAATACGCTTTTTCGGCAATTTCATAAACGCGAATTGCAGAATAAAGAAGAAAGCAATAATCGGCAGGAGCGCGACGGCTACCTCGCCTGCGGTATGGAAAATCGTGGAGCCAAGCGTACCAAGCTGATTAGACATCGAATAATCGGGCAGCTCGTACACCGCTTCGCCGCTTGCGAATACGCCGAGCAGCATAACGGCGATAATAGGACCGATGGAGCAGAGCGCGATAAAGCCGAAGCCTGCCTCTTGGTCGCGCTTATTTCCGAGGGTACCCGCAACACCCACGCCGAGTGCCATGATAAAGGGCACGGTGATAGGGCCTGTCGTAACGCCGCCCGAGTCAAGGGCGAGGGGCAAGAAGCTTTCGTTGCCGCGGATTAAGACCAACCCCACGAGCGCAAAGAGTACCATATAAAAAAAGGTAAGCATTTGCGATAAGCTGACGCGGAATAAAATTTTCAAGATAGACAGTACCAAGAAAAGCCCGACGCCCACGCCGATAGAGAGGGTAAGCGCGGTGCTGTTGATAATGTTTTTCACCTGCGAAGCGAGGACGGAAAGATCGGGCTCTGCAATCGTGATAAACACGCCCATAATGAACCCAATCAAAAGCAAGGATTTGATTTTTCCCGATTTAGAGAGGTTCGAGCCGATTTGTTCGCCCATAGGGGTCATTGCGATATCCGCGCCGAGGTTAAAAAGCGCCATACCGAGAATAAGCGCGACAGCCGAAAGCGAAAAAACCACCGTCTCCGTCGTGGAAAAATTGACGAGAGGGGTGCAGTTCAAAATTAAAACGATCAGCGCAACGGGCAAAACCGAAACGCAGGATTCTTTAAATTTTGTAAGCAGAGCTTTCAGCATACGAACTCCTGAAAAAGTTATTGTATAGAAAATTTATATACGGTAATTTCGTGGTATTCCTCGCCCGCTTTTAGGATGGAGGAAGGGTATTGAGGACAGTTGGGGGAGTTGGGGAAGTATTGCGTTTCCAAACACAACGCGCAATGGTTGACGTATGTTTTTTTCCCAACGAAGCCGCCCGTGACGCAAGCGGTGTAAAGCTGAACGCCTGGCATAGTCGTGTAACAATCCATGCGCCTGCCCGATTTTTCATCGTAGACGTAGGCGAAACGTTCTAAGCTTCTGCCGATTCGATCGAGGCAATAATTAAAATCGTAACCGTTTGCCGCGACAAGCATGTCTGCGTTCATTTTAATATCTTTGCCGATTTTTTTCGCAGGCAGGAAGCTGTACGGCGTGTTTTCGATATCCATCAATTCGCCGTGGGCAATCAGCTCTTTATCAACAGGTGTAAGCTGCTTTGCGTTGATCATTAGCTCGTGATTTAACACGGTATCTTCATCGCCCAAATTAAAATAGGCGTGGTTTGTCAAGCTGCAAGGGGTGTCCTTGTCTGTCGTTGCCTTGTATTCGAGAATCAGCTCGTTTTCTTCCGTTAAGCGGAAAGAAACAAAAACCTGTAAATTTCCAGGGAAGCCGCCTGCACCGTCAGGGGAAAGATGGGAAAGAATCAAACGATCTCCCTCTATTTCGGCGTTCCAAACAACACGGGAAAAATCCTCGGTCGTACCGCCGTGCAGAGTGTTATTCCCGTCGTTTGCCTCTAAATGGTATTCGATGCCGTTCAGCGTAAATTTTGCACCGCCAATGCGGTTGCAAAATCTGCCTATCGTTGCGCCGAAATAGGGATTTTCCTCATAATAATCCTCGGGGTTTTTACAACCGACTATACAATCGGAAAACTTTCCTTTTCTATCGGGAAAATCAATTTTGCAAATTCTTGCGCCGTAGGTAAGAATTTCCACCTTCATGCCGTTTTTATTGGATAGAAGATATACGTCGTTCGTATTGCCATTCTTTATAAACGACCGTTTGTTTTTAATCATAAAAGATTCCTCTCGTTTATATCATATCCTATTATAGCATGCGTGCGAGAAAAAAGCCAACGTTTGGGCAAGGAATTTTTGTGTATTTATAGAAATTATTCTGAAAATACCCTTTCAAACAATTGACAGTGGGAAAATACATGTGCTATTATAATTCCCAAGCAATGCTATACGAAGATCGCAGAAGATGGACGAAAATCCAACCGAAGGAGTAAATCTCTCAGGTGACCGAAGGGTTGAGAACTGTGATTGGATAGCACTCCGGAGAATCCCGACAAACGGGTGCCGAAGGGGCAAGGCGGATTTTCCGCTAATCTCTCAGGCAAAAGGACAGAGTTTTGCTTCGCTTTTATCAGAAAGCGGATATAGGCGCAGTGTAGCTTCAACGCATACCTGCCCCT
>JAFUMY010000052.1 GCA_017482415.1 Clostridia bacterium | reverse complement strand
TTGAGAAGTCCAGCCGCCAACCGCCGTGTTAATATACTCTGCTTTGCTCGCGCCTGTTTTCTTCACGAGCATGTCAAACACCATTTTCGCCCAAACATCTGCGTACGGCTCACAACCGACGAAACCGCTAGAATTCGCACCCACCGTAATCGAATCCCCATAGAAAAGGATTTTCACTTTTTTATCTTGTTCAAGCTTTTGTAAAGTGTTCGCAAAAGCCTCGTTTTGCGTTTTCGGTGCAGGGATATGTTCTTCTCCCGAATGACGGTAGGTTACCGCAAGCTGTCTTGACGAGAAGAAATCGCCTTCGGAAAAACGAATATAGCTCGCGTTATCGAGCGTGCAAGGGAAGCTGCCGCCAGGGATTTCTTCCGAGGGGTAATATTCCTCTTCCGTGAAATAGGGCATAGAAGTATTCTTTGTCAGCTTAATAGAGTTCGTTTTTTTATCAAACGTGTAATCGACGCCCTCTTCGTATTCCGTTTCTAAACCGTACGAGCGCACGGACACGATTTCCGTCGCCTTATACAAAAGCGGCGCCTTGTTATTCTGACCGACAAACATCACCGTTTCGTTATACACGACACTGCCCTGCCAAATCGGCTTCATATACACGTCTAAATCGTATTCGTCATACGTTTCCAATTCCTCTAACTCTTCTTCCACAGAGCTTTCCTCCTCATCGTCCTCATCTTCCTCTAAAGACATATCCTCTTTCTTCTTGCTCGAATGCGAACTTTCCGATTCGATAGGCGAGGGGAAAACAAAGGCACAACTACCAAACGCAGTTAAAGCACAAAGCACGGAAAGTAACGCCGTTATAATTCTCTTCATAAATCCCTCTTAAACGTTACATTTAATCTCAAAGAATACCGCTGAATTCGAGCTCTCAAATTCAACCGCAAGCGTGTTTTCGGTATACGTGTACGCGGCTCCCGCATCGGACGGATATGCGATTTTTACGTCAATAATTCCCTCTTTAAGGGGGATTTCCATTTTGAGCGTTTCGCCAAGGCACCACGCCGCAAGGAAAATTTTATCGCCGCACTTAAAGCCCGAAACGACTTGTTCTGCCCCAAAATGGGTAAAGCCCTTGGGAAGATACGGCAAAGCCTTTTTTTTGTATTCCGTCAAGGAATTATAATACTCTACGCCCTCTTTAATAAGCGCAAGCTGTCTATCGGACAGCTTTTCCAAATGGCTGGCAAGGTGCATTCTGCCCAAAAAGCTGTTTATCATATTCATTACAATGCGCTCGTCGGAAATATTCTCCTGCACCCAAAAAGCGTCGCGCGTCATCGGCTCGCCCGGCATCGTTACGCCAACGGGATAACTCCATACCGCAGCCTGCTCGGGTAAAACCGCCGAAAGGATATTACCTGCGATATAGGGATATTTCGCGTAATCGGTTTGGTCGGACGTCGACATAATCGAAAAGGTCGACAAGGTCTTATAATCCATACGCATACCGCCCGAAGAACAGCCCTCAAAAATCACCTGAGGGAAGCGGTCAATCATCTCCTTGACCCATACCATGTACGCGTTGGCGCACATTTCTAAGCCCTCGCCTGCGCAGAATGCGCAATAGTCCGTGCCCACGCCGCAGTCTTGGTTATAGTCGAATTTAATATACGCTGCGCCGTAGTCCTCGACCATGCGACGAATCGTCTCCGTCATATACGCGCGCACCTTTTCGTTACGGTAATCCAAGAAATAACGGTTCATCACCGCGATACGTCTGCCGTTTCTTTGCAGGAAGCAATCATCATCGTAATAATCAAGCATTTCTTGGCATTGAATACCGATAATTTCCGGCTCAATCCAAAGCCCCGGTTTCATACCAAGCGAACGGATAAAATCGCAGGTCTTGCGAACGCCGTTGGGAAAACGCGTTTTGCTTTCTTTCCATTGTCCAACGTAGGGATAAACCAAATTGCCAGGCTCTTCGTTGTGCCAACCGCAATCGATAACGTAATATTCCACCCCTGTTTTTGCAACAATGGGCGCGATTAAACGGGTATTCTCTTCCGTCGGGCTATCCCACGAAAGGTGCATATATTCGTTAAAGATGGTAGGCAGGTGCGAATCTATCTCGCTTTTACCCGAAATATGACGGCGGTATTTCGTCATTTCACCAAGCACGCCTTCTAAGGAAGAACCATTCGCCAAAGCGACGTTGACCGTCTTGTAGGTTTCACCGACTTTCAGGGCTTTACTCCACCCCCCAAACGGTAGATTTGCGCCACCTAAGTACAAATAGTAGGACTGCAAAAGGTCGGCAATCTCATAATACCAAGAGGAGTTGCTTTCGATTTGGAACATCGTAAATGCGCCGATTGCCGCATCCTCGATAATTCCTTGAGGCAGCTCTTCTTTCGTAGACCAGCTACCGATATTTGCGCATGCAATACGTTTTTGGCTCTCCGCGTTGGCACGGTATAAACCAAGCTCACGGAAGGAATATCTTTGAGGTTGGCATTCGCCGTGGTGCGACTGATAAAAACGGGTATAGTACAGCTCGTCCGCGCTATCGATTCCTTTCTGCCCGATACCGAGTGCCATAAACGCGGATACTTCCTCTAAAACGATTTCCCTATCAGAAATATTTTTGACCTCGTTATGTACGCGCACGGTATTTGTGTCCGTATAGCCCTCGAAAATCGTTTTCACCTCGACTAAGTCAGAGCATTGCACGATTTCCAAACGGTTTTCCGTCTGCGTATGGGAAAGGTAGCGAAGCTTCTCCCCCTCGGAGGATTTCGCCATTTTTGCGCCCAAATGCGTATTTTTATTTTCGCCTGCAATTTGCACCTCTACAAAGCCGTAGCCCGAAAAAGCGATATGTCCACAGCGTTTTAAAAGGATTCGATTATCAACGATATCGAAAAGCAAATTCTTAAATAATATATTCATAAAGCCCCCTTATTTTAGGTTGATTTTAGGATTCAACCGATACCTGCCCCTCACTTAACGTTTCTTTCTGACATTTCTTTTCGTTGTCTCGAAGCACCTTAAAGAAATGCAACGTAAACGGAATAGCGAAGAAAAATGCGAAGAAATCGGAAACGGCTTGACATGCCTGAACACCCGTAAGCTTGAATACGGCAGGCATGATGAGTACGGCAGGGATATAGAACAAGCCCTGTCTGGAAATGGAAAGCAAGGCCGCAAGCGCCTTATTACCCACTACCTGATAGGTAAGCCCTATCATGAAGTTCATAGGTAACAGCGGCATGGTAATACATTGTAACCGTAGCGCAAAGCTACCGATTTCCGTCGCCATACCCGATAAACTAAACAAGCCCATTAAGCCTTTTGAGAAAATTCCACAAACGATACAAAAGCCTAACATCAATAGCGTGGAAAATCCAAGTGTGAATAGATACGCCGATTTTACACGGTCGAAACGCTTTGCGCTGTAATTGTAGCCAAGTACAGGCTGATACCCCTGTCCGATACCAAGCGAAATGGAAAACGCCAGCATGAATACCTTTTGAACAACGTTAAAGGCTGCTTGTGCGGCTTTGCCGCCGTCCTCCGTTCCATATGCCAGCGTACCGTATTTAAATGCGGCTCGGGTAAGGAATACCGCACAAAGGCTGGCAAGGATTTGTCTGCAAAAGGACGGGAAGCCCGTCGCAATGATATCACCGTATACCGCAAATTTTCGAGAAATTGCGTTTACACGAATCCGCACAATCGTTTTGTGGGAAAGGAACATAAACAGCAAGATACAAAAGCTCAGGATTTGGCTAACACAGGTTGCGATTGCCGCACCCGAAATCCCCAGATCAAAGCCAAAAATCAAAAGCGGGTCCAAGCCTACGTTGACCACTGCGCCGACTATCAAGCCAATCATGGAAAGCACCGCTTTGCCCTCCGCGCGCAGTACGTTGTTGAGTACGAACGACATACACATAAACGGCGCGGCAATCAAGATATAAATTGCATACTGTCTTGCATACCCGATCGTTTCCGCATCCAAAGAGCCGAACAACCGAACGAGCGGCGTTAGGAATAGGAGCCCGAACGTCATAATCAAAAGTCCGCTAAACATGCCGATAAAAAACGCCGAAGACGCCACTTTATCCGCGCCATCTCGGTCGCGCTTTCCAAGTAACGTGGAAACCAAAGCACCGCTGCCCATGCCGTAGGTAAAGCCGATTGCCTGAATAATCGACATCAAGGCAAGCAAATTCCCAACCGCAGCCGTGATTGCGTCGTCACCGATAATCGAAACGAAATAGGTGTCGGCAAGATTATAAAGCGAGGTGATCATCATGCTGAGCATTGTGGGAATCCCAAGCCCTACGACAAGCCTTGGAATGGGAGTTTTTATCATTTTATCGTACTGTTTTTTCTCTCTTTTTTCAAGCAGCTGCTCTTCGCTGAGCGGCTGTGTTTTTTCTTCAGTGTCCATATTTCTCACCTACGATATTTATTCCTATATATTATAACGCTTTTGCGCATAGAATGCAAGGTTTCACGAAAAATTTTCCAGCTATTTTTTTTAGAATTTTTTCCGTTTTTTTTGCTTTTTACAATCTTTCACGGAAACGGTTGCTTTTTTGCATACAACGTGCTATACTGTAAGCATGAAAAAACAAAACGCGCCCCATGCGGCTGAATACTTTAAATTCCGTTTCACCAAAACCGTTATCGGCCTCGCTATTGCCGTCCTGATACTTTGTAGCGTCGGAATCGCTTTGAGCATATGGAGAATTGTTGCCTACGGCTTAAACGGCGCAGGTGACCTACTGAAATCCCCTTTCCTTATTCTTGTTTGCGTATTTTGCATCAGCTTAGTCGTATCTATCTTCGTCTGCTCGCGTTATATCGTCACGGAAGAATACTTCATTACGCAATTTGGATTTATCAAAAGCAAGTTCCTCATGAAAGACATGACCTCGATTTTGCTTAACTCCGATACGAATAAGCTTACCGTCTATATGGGCGAACAACAGTATTTCGTCCTCTCAATCGACCCTGCTTGGAACGACGCGTTTATCACAGCACTGCGAAAGGCAAACCCGAATATCGAATTCAGCTTTACCCTCGCGGAAAAGAAAGACGGCGAAGAATAAAATCAAAAAAATAAAATCACTCACCTTGCATATTAGTTGCATATCAGTGAGTGATTTTTTATTGTATTTTTTTAGTTCAACGCATACCTGCCCTATCCTTATAGATAACCGTAGCGTTTTCTCTGCCATAAAATTAGCACGACGGAGAGAAACAAAGTAATCAGCTCTGCTGCTGCCGCAGCCAACCAAATACCGTCTACTCCTAAAAGGATTGGCAAAACTAAAACGGCAACGATTTGGCACAAAAACATTCTGAAAAAGGAAATGAGCAAGGATAATAGTCCGTTGGATAATGCCGTAAAGAAAGAGGAGGCGAAAATATTTAAGCCCGAAAGCAAGAAGGAAAGCGCATACAATCGAAGCCCTCGCGTTGTCAACGCAAGCAACGCCTTGTCACCATTTGTAAAGATACGAGATAGAGGCTTGGCGAAAACAACGGCAATCAGCGTCATTGCAATCCCTGTAATTAGCGTAAGCACAATGCTCTTTATGAAAATATTTTTAAGCTCCGCACGGTTGTCCGCACCATAATCATAGCCTACAATTGGTGCATAACCAACGGAATAGCCGAGGAACGCCGCAATAAAGATGAAGCCAAGATACATCATAATTCCATATGCAGAAACCCCGCTGATTCCTACAAGGCGCATAAGCTGCGCGTTATAGAATATGGTGACGACCGACATGGAGATATTCGTCATCAGCTCTGACATGCCGTTGAAGCATACGCCTAATAACACTTTCCCCTCGAAGCTGCATTTCCCAAGCCGAAGCAGGCTGTCGTTTTTCCTTGCAAAATAGAAGAGCGGTAAAATGCCGCCTATCGCTTGGCTAAGCGCCGTAGCGATTGCCGCACCTACCAAGCCGCCGTTAAAGCCAACCACAAATAATGCGTCCAAAAGGATATTCGCGCCCCCTGCCGCAACCGTAACGTATAAGCCCAAACGAGCCTTTTCCGCCGTTACGAAAAAGCCTTGGAATGCGTTTTGCAGCATGAATAGCGGCAAGGCTATAAGGATAATGCGCGCATAAATAACGCAGTATTCCACTAACTCCTTTCGCTCCGCCGTGGATAAGTTTTCTTCAAAGCTTGCAAAAAGCTCGGCAACGGGACGAGCGATTAGAATCCCGATTAAGCCAAGGACAACGCCGACGATTGCCGTTACGTAAACCAGCATGGAAAAAATACGGTTTGCGTGTGCGTCGTCCTTTTCGCCAAGGACCTTGGAAACCACCGCGTTACCGCCGACGCCGAGCATGAACCCCACCGAGCCTAAAATCATGATTAAGGGATAGATGAGATTGAGCGCGGCAAACGGCATTGCGCCTGCGAAATTCGACACGAAAAATCCGTCCACAATGCCGTAAACGGAGATGAATACCATCATGATGACGGACGGCATGACGAAACGCAATAATCTGCCGTAATTAAAATGCTCGGATAAATGTATTCTTTCTGTCTTTAACTTGCCCATACTTTCCAGAATAAAGCCCGACTGCCGTTACACAGTCGGGCTTTCGAGTTTATGATTTTATATTCGATTACTTATCGAGCTCCAAAAGATCCTGATATGCTTTCTGATTACGCTTTACACAAGCTTCCGTATCATATTCGATGAGAATACGGTTCTGTTCTTCCGTTGCGTAATTCGTATATGCAGATTCCTTCACCGAGTCGTAGAAGAGCTTGGAGAACGTACCCTCCGTTTCTCTCAAATCGTAGTTGAAACCGCCGTACACGTCGCCTGCTGCCTGGTATTTGAAGGAGCAGTACAGGATATGCCAACCGTAATCGGTTGCGCAAACTGCGTAAGAACCAACGTCGCCGTTTTCAATAAGATCCTGTGCAGCAAATTCGAATTCTTTTACAAAGTTCGTACCGTAAGGAGATACCGAATAGCCCATGTAGGTATTCAAGCAGCCCGTATCGGTGCTGTATGCGAACATCAATTCGTTGACAGCGGAAAGCGCTTTGTATTGGTCGCTTTCGGGGTTGAAGAAGTTTGCAGCCGATTTGTCGGTGAGGTTTACCTGCCCCTTATAATAGGTGAACTTGCTGTAATCAATCTTACCGTCCGTTCCTTTATAGTTATCGGTATTATAACCGCTTACCTTGTTACCGCTTGCAACAACGTCTTCCCCAGGTACGGTGTCATTGATGTGTTTTTCGAAGATGGTGATAAATTCGTCAATCGAAACCTTGTTGGGGGTTGCTTTATATTCACCCTCGTCATCCTTTTTCCAAGTACCGTTGTATGCGTACGTACCTGCGTACTGCGTTAATTTTTCGTACTGGCTGGTTTCTTCCTGATAATCCTGGAAGAAGAGGATGGGTGTGCCCTCTACGTAATCTTCATCAACTGTCGAATAGTTCGCGTGGTCGTGTTCTGCAATCCAGCTACCGCGCTGGTCTTCGCCCTTAACGTTTACAAGCAAGTTTTTACGTACGTTGTAAAGCTCGTTTTGCGTAAGTCCCTTGTTCTTCGCTTCCGCGTACTGGATATTCTGCGTAGCCGAGAAAGGCAACAAAATGTTGTAAACGTAGCCGTAATCCTTTAAGCCGTAAAGCATAAACGAATCTGCCGAAGCCGAGTCAAGTGCCGTACCGAATGCCGTAGGGTCGGAGGCATAAGCCTGCTCGTTCTGCTTATAGAACTCGTTGTACTTCGCTTCCATATATTCTTTGTTTAATTCGTTGCTGATTTCCGTTTCTAAGGCTTCATAGTACTTGTTAATCAAGCTTTGACCCAAAATGGAAGCAAGCTCTACGTAGAAATAATCAAGCTTTTCGATATCCTGCGTATCTTCCTTTTCGCTGATTAAGTCGTAGCCTTGGATATTTGCAAGGAATGCGTTGTACGCTTTCATACGGGTGGTCTTCGTCGAACCCTCCTGCGGCTCGTACTTGCCGTAGTTCGAGGACTTGTTACGCCCCGTATATATTACGTAATCGTTGGTGTAATAGTCTTCCTTTTCCTTGCTGACGTTGGTAGGTAACGTGCGTGCTTCGCCGTGGTCGTGGGACTCGGTTTCGGAAATGTAGGAAGCTTCCATGGAATCCAAGGAATCGTTTAAGGACTTTCTGAGGCTGTATACCGCAAGATCATAATCCTCCATGTTCTTACCGCCGTCCGTCAAGAAATACTTGAGAACCAAAACTTCTCTATGTTTTCCCAAAAGGTCCTTCGTCTTTGCATCAGCCGCATTTTTGATTTGAGCGTCAACCCACGTGCCGCATGCATTTGCGGTAAGGTCTTTGTTCGTCTTCAAGAAATGGGAGATTGCTTTCTGGATCATAATCTGTCTGTCGATAAGGCTATCCAAAAGCATATTGAAGGTATCCTCGTAAGTATAGCCGTAGCTTTCTACGTACTGATAACCCGTGGAAAGGAACATGCTAACGAGGTCGCGTTTCTTAATCGACGTAGAAAGGTCTTCAAGAACCGTTTTCATTTCGGTTGCGAGCGCCTTATCGCTCTTTTCAAGCTGCGCAGTAATATTTACCGACGCAACTTCTTGGACCAAATCTTCCTCGCTGTCCGTAACGATAAAGTTACAGCCCGTTGCGCCTACCGTCAACGCAAGGCCGAGTAAAATTGCCGCTGTCTTTTTCAAAGTTTTTGTCTTGTTCATAAAATCTCTCCGATTTTTTATCCTGCTTTTCCCGATTCTAGTAAAGAGAACGCACGCCAAAAAGGCGCTTTGACCCCTTATCCCCAGTATCGTCAAGTTCTATTATACTCTATTTTTTTATAAAGTGCAAACGTTTTCGCTTATAAAGTTGCGAAAGTTAGCGCAAATTTTAAAAATTTTGTCATTTCCGCCATCAATTCCGCCGCATCGCGCTTGCCAAAGAACTCGATAACGGGCGCTTCCGACATATTCAGCCGTACCATATGCCCATATTTATCCATCGCCGCAAGAATGCGTTTGTCCCCAAGCGTTTCCAGCGTCGGGAATTCCAACGCTCCGATTCCCTTGATTAAGGATATCTTCTTGACGTTGAATTTCGCCGCATAGCTCTTTAAAACCGCTATCACGAGCAGATTCTCCACCGCTCTTGGCAATTCGCCGTAGGTATCCCGAAGGGAGGTGTAGACGCGTTTATAGTCCGCGACCGTCGAAATTTCCGCGATTTGTTTATAGGAATCCAAACGCCCTGCCGACGACTCGATATATTTTTCGGAAATATACGCGTTTGCACGAATGTCCAAGTCCGCAACCGTCTGGCTCTCGCCCGTGAGCTCTTCTTTTAGGAGCTTGGAATACAGCTCGTAGCCTACCTTATCCATATGTCCGTGCTGTTCCGCGCCCAAGACGTTGCCTGCACCGCGGATTTCCAAATCACGCATTGCGAGCTTGTAGCCCGAGCCGAGCTCGGTAAATTCCATAATCGCCTTTAACCTTGCCGCCGCATTCTCCGTCATGACCTTTTCCGCCTTGAAGGTGAAATATGCATGCGCAAGCCGTGTGCCGCGCCCTACCCTGCCTTT
>JAFUMY010000051.1 GCA_017482415.1 Clostridia bacterium | reverse complement strand
TTTACCAGTCGTGTTTGCGGCGCATAAGCTGCATATCCCCTGCCTTGCCCACGAGAGCGATTATTCGGCAGGGCTTGCCAACCGCATTGCGGCAAAAAAATGCGAAAAGGTATTCACCTCTTTCCCTGAAACTGCGAAAACGTTACGGCACGGCGAGTACAGCGGCGCACCCATGCGCCGAGCCTTGTTCGGCATTTCTAAATCGTCTGCACGAAAAAAACTCGGCATTTCTAAAACCGCCAAGGTTTTACTCGTATTCGGCGGCGGTTCAGGCAGCCGTGCAATCAACGAGGCACTGCGCGCACAGCTATCCTCCATTTCCAAGCTTTGCACAATCCTCCACGTTTGCGGTAAAAACGGCATCATCGAAAGCGGCGTCAAAAACTACCTACAATACGAGTTCATCGCAGACATGGCTACCGCTTACGCCAGCGCAGACCTCGTTTTAGCACGGGCAGGTTCAGGCACGGTATTCGAGGTTCTTGCCCTAAAAAAGCCCACGATTTTTGTTCCCTTAGAGGGCGCGACACGCGGCGATCAGCTACAAAACGCAGAATATTTTGAAAAGAAAGGCTTATGCCGTGTTCTTCGTCAAAAAGACTTATCGGAAAAGCTCTCTCAAACGGTTGCGGATACTTTAAACGACCGCGTGCTTGCCGCAAATTTACAAAAGCAAACGTTTACCTGTGGCAACGATAAGCTCCTTAGCGAAATTCGTGCGTTTTTATCCCCATGAGCCGTTTCGACGAATACGCCATTCCCGTTTATCGCCAGAAGGAAAAACCAAGCAAAGAAAAAAAAGCACGACGTCGCAGCCGCAAACGTCGGTTTTTCTACGTACTGCTCGGCATTCTATTGCTTGCAATACTCCTATTTATTTATTTTCAACGCAACGTCACAAGGGTGTTGATTTCGATTAGCGAAGCCACCATGCGCGCCAGCACTACCATTGCCGTCAACGACGCGGTATATTATACGCTCAGTGACGATATGCGCTATGAGGACCTTGTTACAATCACTCGCGATGAGGCTGGGGAAATCGTCGCCGTTGCCGCAAATCCCCTAAAAATCAATAAAATCGCGCGCGACACTGCCTCCATTTCTCAATCCAACCTAAAAAATCTCAGCCTAAACGGTATTCCCATTCCCCTTGGCGCATTGACAGGGATTGAAGCGTTTGCGGGGCTTGGCCCGAGCATTCATTTCCGTATCATACCCGTCAGCAGCGTTTCCTGCGATTTCTCTTCAAAGTTCGAGAGCGTGGGAATCAACCAAACCAAGCATTCTATCTACTTAAACGTGATTGCAGATATCAGCATCGTCATGCCCTCGCGCACGGAAAATTTCGCCGTCGTTACCGAGATTCTCGTTGGGGAGTCTATTATTGTCGGCAGAGTCCCCGACGCATATCTGCAATCAGACATTTTCGGAAATAAACCAAACCTTACCCCCGATTAGCTCAATTCTTTTTCGTTCGGGATTTAAAAATCATGGCGATGATAAAGGAAAAAATAACCGCCGCGGACACCCCTGCGCTCGCAGAAGCAAGCGCCCCGGTAAACGCCCCGAAAAAGCCTTTCTCCGCGCCCTTTAACGCGCCGTTGGCAAGCAAATACCCAAAGCCCGAAATCGGAACGGTTGCACCCGCGCCTGCAAAATCCACAAGGTATTGATAGAGCCCCAAGCCCTGCAACACCACCCCCGACAGCATAAATACAACCAAAATTTTTCCTGCCGTTAAATCGGTAAAATTGATGACGATTTGCGCAATCATACAAATTCCACCACCAACCAAAAACGCTTTTAAAAACGTCCATAAAATTTCTAAATACGGTGCAAAAACCACATCTTCACCCCCCATTCAACGCATACCTGCCCCTTTGTTATAAAATATTTTCAATCGATACGGCGTGGCAGATACAAGGGATACTTTCCCCCTGCCCGCTCGACACCGTTGAAAGTAATGCCCCCGTTGCCGCAAGCAATACGCGATTCAACTCGCCCTTGCGCAATTTTTCGTATAAATAGGAATTAAATACCACCGCGCTACACCCTGCGCCGCTACCGCCTTGGAACTCGTCCTCGATTACGTTATAGACGATTTCACCGCAATCCACGTGATTGCCTGCGATATCCACTCCCTTTTCCCAAGTCAGGTCCTTAACGATTCTACTCCCCAAAGCACCCAAGTCCCCCGTCACAATTAAATCATAGTCCGTAGCCTTTTGCCCCGTTTCGGCAAGGTGACGTAAAATCGTATGACAAGCCGCGGGGGACATTAGTCAAGTAGTTCCATAGTATTTTGCGAAACTTTTTGAAAATTATTCCAATATAATCAAGAAATATTTCTATGTGACCCCTTGGGCGGCAACTCAAGAGTATTTTGCTCATTCATTACCAATTCTATACCTTTTTCTTGCGCCATATTAACCAACTCAATTAAGTCGTCCTTAAAGTTCCACTCGATTTCAAGACTTTTTGAGGAATATACGGTTATCTTTTTCACGAAAGTTTCCAAAATCTCACGATTGAGTTTTGTAAATTTTTTATATTTTTTAAACAATTCAATAAATAGATTTTTTTCCATTTCTTTCGTTGTGGACACACTTTCGTCAACCTCTTTTAATCGGTTTTCAATTTCCAACATTCTACTGTCACACATAGCTCTTCCCTCTTCATACTGTTTACGAGTGATAGCCTCACACTTGAACTGTATATAGAGATTTTTCTTTTCTTCCCGTAGGTTCATCAACTGCTTATCCAACTCATCTTTTTGATTTTTTGTAAGCATTGTATCCGCTTGTTTATTTAGAGTTTTCATTACATTCTCTAATGAAACGTAGAAACGCAAGTATTGATTTAAGGCAATAATTATAATATCCGATAGCACTGAAACCTTTATTCTTTTTCGGCTACAATATGCTTTTTCTTTTTTGAAAAACTTACAATAAAAAGCTTGATATGTAGAGTATGACTTTTTTGAAGAAAGAGCCATAGCATGTCCACATTCGCCACAAAATACAAGCCCTAAATAAATGTTTTTAGTTTTAGTATTATGAGTCGGCATTTTTTTCTTTTCGAGGAGTTCTTGAACTTTCTCAAAATCCTCTTTCGATATAATAGCCTCATGCGCATTTTCAAATCTTAACCAATTTTCTTTATTTACCGCCATAAACTTTTTCGCCTTGTATGATATTTTTTTGCGTCTGCCCTGAACTAACGTTCCCGTATATACTTCATCTTGTAAAATATTGCGTACCGTTCCGCCGTTCCACATAATAAATTTGTCGTTATTTGAGTTGTAAAGTTTCATTCCACGACTTCTCTTATACATACATGGCGTTAAAATTCCCTGTAAGCTCAAATAAGATGCTATTTCTGCAAAAGTTTCACCCTCTAAATATTTTTTATATATTAACCTTACCACTTCAGCAGCAATAGGATCGATAATCAACCTATGATGATCGTTAGGATCTTTATCGTAACCGTAAGGCGCGAAGGAACCAAGAAATTCTCCTCTTTTCTGTCGGGTTAATCTTGCGCTTTTTACCTTTTTAGATAAATCTCTACTATATTCGTCGTTCATTAAATTCTTAAATTGAATAGAAATATTATTAACCGATTTGGGGTCCAAATACGAATCAACTTTGTCGTTAACTGATATAAATCTAATGCCATAGAATGGAAACACAACAAAAACAAGTTTTCCTGCTTCCTCATTATTTCTTGCTAATCTTGAAAGGTCTTTTATGATAATACAATTGATTTTTTTGTTCTCAAAATCATCTTTTAACCGCTTATACCCCGGACGTTCCATATTTGTTCCGCTAAATCCATCGTCAATATAAAAATCCACGACTTCAATATCAGGATGAGCCGCCAAAAACTTATTGATTATCATTCGTTGCGTTTCAATACTGTAACTGTTTTTATCTTTTGTAAGTTCATCTTCGCGAGATAAGCGCAAATATACACCAGCCTGCCACTTTTTCTTAGTAGGCGTTACTTGTTGGGCGTATCGACTAATTCTACTCATACTACTCTCCTTGCCCTTCTCATCTGTTTCACGATTTCAGCATTTTTGTACTGTTCCAAAGAAAATACAATCAAACGATTATTATACAGGTAGTCAATTATAGTTTCATAATCATCTTGGTACTTGAGATTAATTTCAATTCGATTGTCCTCATAAACGTATATATGTTCAATAAAAGCAACTACTACGTTTCTCGTCAAGTACGGAATCTCCCCGCAAGCTTTAAATGCTTTTATAAACTCATTTTCAGGCGAAATACCAGTATCAACTTCTTCAATTTTATTTCGAATTCCAAGTATTTGAGTTTCTATATCCGCAATTTTAACTTCATATTGCCGTCTAAAAGTTTCATACTCATCTTTCTCGATTAAACCCGCCTTAAAGTCTGGATACAATTCTGATTTCAATTTAATATATTTTTCTTTTTCGGCAATGGATTGAGCTAAATACTCTTCCATCCTTTTTGATGTTCGCTCTCTTTGCGGTGATTCGTTAATTGCCTTTAATAAAGGTTCTATCTCCAAGGCCATTTTACTATATGTTTGTAAAAAGGCTAAAACTGCATTTTCAACCTTCTCCGCATGGACAGTATGTTTCGAACATAAATTTTTTCCTCGGTTTTTATATGTAGAGCAAAAATAGTAGATAAATTCTTTTTTTCCACTATACATCTTTTTTCTTATCATACCTCGCTTGCAATCACCACACTTTATAAAACCAGATAAGACATTAAGTTGCTGCGTTTTAGGTGATACACGCGTATCTCTAAAAAGCAATTGTTGTACTGCTTCAAAATCATCTCTGGATATAATAGCCTCATGCGTATTGGGTACGATAATATAGTCTTCTTTGGCAACAGGGCGACATTTTTGAATACGATAAATGATATTATTCATTACGTTTTGTACGAGGTCGCCAACGTACATACGATTCGTCAGTATACGTCTAACCGTCCGCATATTCCAAGTCGCGTCATCTCTGGCGCCATTACCTTTATACTTCGGATAAATCTGTTTTTTATATAACGCCGGCGGTAGAATGCCCATTTCATTTAGATATTTTACTATACCGCGAATACTTTCGCCACCAAGAAACATCTTGAAAATAAGTCTAACATTATCAGCCACTCGTTCGTCCACAATAAGCTTATGAACATTTTCTGGATGCTTTATGTAGCCATAGCAAGGATGCGAACCTATATATTCACCGTTTTCACGTCTTAAAGTCAACGCGCTTTTTACCTTGATAGATATATCCCTACAATACTCATCATTTATAAGGTTTTTAAACTTTGTAGAAATATTATCCAAAGAATCTGGATCCAAATAACTATCTACATTGTCATTCAAGCAAATAAAACGAGTTTGAAGATAAGGAAACAGAATTGTTAAATAGTTCCCGATTTCTATGGAGTTACGACCGAATCTTGATAAATCTTTTACAATAATACAATTTATCTTTTTCGACCGCAAATCGTTTTCCATATCCTTAAAACGCGGTCTATCAAAGTTTGTTCCAGAATAACCATCATCGATATAAATATCGTAAACTTTTATATCGGGATTTTTACGAACAAATTCTAAAAGCATTTCTCTTTGCGAAGAAATACTCTCACTTTCAAATTTATCGTCATCACGCGATAAACGCAAATAAAGACCAGCATTCCACATAATAGCGAGGTGCTGGTCTTTATTCTTTTGCTTTCTATTAGCCATAAACATTCACCTCAAATTGTCATTTGAAGTAAGTGCCTATGAATTTTAACAACATCATCATTATAGCACATTACTTCAAACAAATCAACCTCTTTTTAGTCGCTATCGGCATTTTTTAATAAGTATTCCATCTTTTCTTGGAATGAATGGGAACTTTCCGAAAAAGCCACTTTAACTACCATATCTCCGACCTTAAAACAATATGGATTACCTATTAACGAGATAAACTGTAATACTCGTTCTTCTTTACTTTTGTTTGAATCAACTTTAACGTTTCGTATATCTTGTAAATTTTCTGTATCACAATCTTTAATTGAAATACTTTTTAGCTTTTGTAAATAAGAATTGACTGCTTTCTTTTCAGCCACGTTATATCTTTTAACTTGTCCCATATACAGTCTCCTATTTTACAAAAATATTGCACGTTGAGAAAAGGCCAGTTCCTACGCTCACTCTGACCGCGTTTTTGCAGGTGTTGCTATGCAATCATTCTGCATAAGGCGAGCTCTTATCATCGCACACTATCTTATACTCCTGTATCCTTCCTAAGCCAACGCTAT
>JAFUMY010000050.1 GCA_017482415.1 Clostridia bacterium | reverse complement strand
TACTACACCAAACAATATCGCCTCAAAAATTTGTCTTAGGTGAATTGCCATAGGGAACAGAATAAGGACAAAGATACAAATCAACGTCAAATAAAACTTTCCGCCTTTTTTACTCTTATAAGCAACTACTTGAAAGTTTTCTATAGAACACCTCCTAACTTTCATAATTCAATTATAACTAAGCTTTATTATCAAACTCTGATTTTACTTCATCAATTTTAGACTCTCCAACTTGAACAACTAAACCGCCCTTTTTTAACAACTACAAAATTTCCTTCGTTGAACCATTTACTACGACTTTATTTTTATTTTCCATGATGATTCTCCTGATTTTTTAATTTTCCCGTCTTTATCCGCACGGGCCGCGAATGTTACTTGTTATAACTGACTTTACTAACACATTACCTTTGCAGTCATAACTACAATACTTACAACACCAGCACGGAGAAAGATACGCGCATATTATAGGCTCAAAAAGTGCAACGCTATTTTCAGCGCTTATCAACTCTTCTGCCTCTGCTTTCATAACTCTTCTCACAGCCTCATTTGTAGGTATTGCACCCTTCATATCGCAAGGATATAATCTATTAAAAATAAGGCAACCGTAAGAGCCAGGAAGACGATGAAGATAAAAGACATCCCGATACTTTTTAAAAAATCTCCACACCTTTGTCTTTTCCCAGCCCCAACGTTTACCAAGGGTTTCCAAAGTTAAAGTTGCGTTATGCTTATATTGCACGCACGCCGATAAAAAAGAAAATGCGTTGAATGGATCTTCCGATACCGTATGACACCATAAATCCAACCACGCATCTGATTCTTCAAATTTATAATTCTTTTCAACAAGTCGTTCGGTGATATTCCTCGGAATACACAAGAACCCATACTTGTCCACCGCATAAACAGAGCCACAACCCGCTCCGTTACAATTCAACACCAAATCAACTATGCGGCAAGTCAATTTTTTCGTCTTTTGCTCTATTTCATATTCGATATAACCAAGTTCTACGAGCTTGTCTAAAACTTTGATTGTCTCTTGGCGACTCTTTAATCCTAAAATACTTTTTATCCCGACGATTCCGCCAACCCAAGATCCTGCCTTTACTTCATTCTCAAAACCACAATATAAAGAAGTTCCGTTTCTATACGCCGCATAAGCCACTAATTTCGCCCAAAAACCGAGAATTCCTTTTCCTTCGGGTAAATTATCACGAAACAATTTTATCCACTGAAATTTCCTTAAACAGCGCATTCTACACCTCCCAAGTTTTATAAAGGAAAAGCCCTACTGAACTGACAGTAGAGCTTTAAAAGTTATCAAAGATTATTCATTTATTCACTTTTGATTATATCTTTTGTTTAAATTATATTATATTTTTTAGAATTTTAATCTAAAAATAGAAGCTAAAATTTTTTTCATTTGGGGCATAAAAATTACAATTTTCTCCTGTTTTATATGGAAATACACGTTATTCGTTAAAATGTTTCCCTGTTTGGGGCACATTTGGGGCATAAGTGCTAAAACTGCGCTTTTTTATAGTAAAAACACACGAAAATAGCCTGTTTTTAGTGGTTCGTTTTGGGTTCGAGTCCCTGATCGTCCACCAACAAAAAAGCACCTCATTCGGGGTGCTTTTTGTTGTTATAGGCAAGGACGAAAACCCGTAAAAGGTGACGCTCATTCTTCGCTATTCCATCGCTATCGCTCTTTACGCGCGAGCCATAGGCGACGCTCTCCGAGGGGGTCCTCAAACTTCACCATTTACGGTTAGCCACTCAGTCCAAGAAATAAACCGTTTTCCCTTGGTTTTGGATGCCGCAAAACAAGTTACGTTTCCACCGAAAAAACGCCTTTCTTCAACAATAATCACAGAATAAGGATATTCCTCTGATAATCGCTGTATGTTTTTATAACCATGTTTCTCCAGCCACAAAAACCGCTTTGCTCTTTCTTCACCGATACCGACTTGTACCAAATACTGCATAAAAATACCTCTTTATTTTTTATTCCACAAAGAGGCAAAAAGAAAACCCATCGTAAAGATGGGCTTTTCTGCTTTGATTTCCCATCCTTCAAGCTTTAGCACCTTGCCTTACGGCAGGTTGCTGTGTAGTCAATGGGCTTGTCCCTCGTACACTCTTTATGGTGATTGTATTATAACCTATAAAATAACTTTCGTCAAGCGTTTTTTATTCTACAACGTCTAAAATTAAAGGCTCGTCTTTCGGTTTTTGAGAAGAAATACGCGTTGCTTTCAACAAGCGCTCCTCTGCCGCCGCAAAGCCGCTTTCTTTTCCCGAATATAACGTCGCAATTGGAGTGCCAATTTCCACCCGATCCCCCGTTTTTGCCAAAAGATAAATACCCGCCGTCGGATCAATTACGTCCTCTTTCGTGTTTCTGCCTGCCCCAAGAAGTAAGCTTGCCACACCGTAGCTTTCCGTATCCACCCCGACGATATAACCGCTTTCCTGCGCCTTGACGGTATACGAATATTTTGCCTTAGGGAAATTTTCAGGACGCAAAATCCATTCCGCATTCCCGCCTTGTGCCTTTGCCATATTCGCAAACGTCTGCAACGCTATACCCGACGAAATCGCTTTTTTCGCCATTTCTTCGCATTCTTGATACGTGCCCTTTTCCGCAAGCTCGAGAATGTGCGCCGCAAGTGCAATACAAAGCTCTGTCAAATCCGCAGGGCCTTCGCCTTTCAGCGTGTTAATCGCCTCGATTACCTCCAAGGAATTACCGATTGCATTGCCCAACGGCCTATCCATGTCCGTGATGAGTGCGCGCATACGCTTTCCTGCACGCTTTCCGATTTCTACCATCCACTCAGCCAATTCACGGCTCTTTTCTGGAGTTTTCATGAATGAACCGCTACCCGTTTTTACGTCCAAAACAATACAATCGTCGTCCGCCGCGAGCTTCTTACCCATGATACTCGACACAATCAACGGCAAGCTATCCACCGTCGCCGTTACGTCGCGCAAAGCATACAACAGCTTGTCCGCAGGCGCAAGCTCGGCATTCTGTCCGACAATCGCAATACCGATATCATTTACAATCCCTTTGAATTCCTCTACGGGAATATCCGTCTTGAAGCCGTCAATCGATTCCAGCTTGTCTATCGTTCCACCCGTATGACCAAGTCCACGGCCACTCATTTTTGCGACCTTGACGCCAAGGCTGGCAACGATTGGCGCAACAACAAGACTGGTCTTATCCCCAACGCCGCCCGTAGAATGCTTATCCACGCGCAAGCCTTTAATATCCGAAAAGTCTAAACGTTCGCCCGAATCCCGAACGGCAAAAGTAAGTGCTGACGTTTCTTCAAGGTTCATGCCACGAAAATAAATCGCCATACACAGCGCCGCTGCCTGATAATCGGGAATCTCCCCTTTTACGTAACCGTCAATAAACCAACGGATTTCCGCTTCGGTGAGTGCCTCGCCGTCACGTTTCTTTTGTATAATATCATACATTCTCATAGAAAATTACTCCAAATCGCTCTTTCCAAAAGAAAGCGGTAAAACTTCTTCAAAGGTATACGTTTTAAGATTGTCAGGATTGCCCAAAATCAATTTGAAATCTTTATCGCAGAACTCTGCAAGCACCTGTCTGCAAACGCCACAAGGCGCGCAAAAATCAGCAATAGTCTCGCCCATGCCCCCCACGATTGCAATTTTCTCAAACGCACGCTCGCCCTCGCTGACAGCCTTAAAAACCGCCGTGCGCTCGGCACAATTCGTGGGCGTATACGCCGCGTTTTCTACGTTGCAGCCTGTATACACCTTTCCGCTTTTGCCTAAAAGCGCCGCACCTACGTGGAAGTTGGAGTAAGGCGCGTAAGACATTTTTCTTGCCTCCACAGCGCAGAGCATGAGTTCTAAATCCGTCATTTGCTAATCTCCTTTAAGAAGCTTTTTCCGTAAATTTTATCGCTGGGCAAGCCAAACCATTCCAATACCGTCGCTCCTATATCCGCAAAGCTGTCGCGAGTGCCAAGGTTGACGTTCTCTTTTAAAGCTTTACCATACGCAATCATCGGTGTATATTCACGGGAATGGTCGGTTGAAGGCGTTACGGGGTCACAGCCGTGATCCGCCGTGATAATCAACAAATCCTCCTCACGCATCTCTTCCAAAAACTCGCCCAAACGCTTGTCAAATTCCGTCATTGCGCGCGCATACCCTGCTACGTCGTTGCGGTGGCCGTAGACCATGTCGAAATCGACAAGATTGACAAAGCAAAGTCCGTTGAAATCACGCTTCACAATCGCCATTGTCTTGTCCATTCCGTCGCCGTTATTGACCGTGGGATGGCTTTCCGTAAAGCCTTTCCCTGCAAAAATATCAAAAATTTTGCCTACCGAAATCACGTCGAAGCCCGCCTCCTTTAAAATATCGGGAACGGTAGCCGACGGCGGCGTCAAGGAATAATCGTGTCTGCGCGGCGTTCGCGTAAACGGGTATTCTCCGTTAAACGGACGAGCTATAATTCTGCCTACGCCGTGTTCGCCTTGCAACAGCTCGCGTGCTTGCTCGCAATATTTATAGAGCGTTTCAACGGGTACGAGCTCTTCATGCGCAGCGATTTGAAAAACGCTGTCCGCAGAAGTATACACAATCAGTTTGCCCGTACGCAAATGCTCTTCCCCGAAATCCTTAATAACCTCCGTACCCGAATAAGGACGATTGCAAAGCGTTCCTCTGCCCGTCAATTTTTCAAAGGCGTCGATTATCTCTTGGGGGAAGCCGTCGGGATAGGTAGGAAGCGGACGAGGCGAATAAATCCCCGCGATTTCCCAGTGCCCTATCGTCGTATCCTTGCCTTTGGACGCTTCCGTCATTCGGGCATAGCAGGTACGAGGTGAAACCGATTTTTCTCCAATTCCGTCAATATTAAATAAGCCCATTTTTTCAAGATTTGGGCAGTTGAAATCGGGGTGTACGCGAATCGCGCCCAAGGTGTTGCTGCCTTGATCCCCCCAATTACTCGCATCGGGCATCGCGCCGATACCCATACTGTCCAAAACGATTAAAAATACGCGTTTTGCCATATACTCTCCTTAATACCAAGTTTGTGCCGTTATGCCAAACTCAATGCAATCTCCATCATTTTTGTAAACGAATTTTGACGTTCTTCCGCCGTCGTATTTTCTTCGGGATAGATAAACGAATCGCTAACCGTGCAAATGCAGAGCGCTTTCTTGCCTGCACGAGCCGCATTGCAATACAGCGCAGCCGATTCCATTTCTACGCCGAGTACGCCCATCTTCGCCCACTGCATACCAGAATTTGCGTCGTCGTAGAACATATCCGAGGACAAAATATTGCCCACGCGATAGTTCACGCCCATCTTTTCACATGCTTCCGCCGCACGCTTTACAAGCTCGAAATCCGCAATCGGACAAAAAGTGCCGGGAAGATTATACTGCGAAGCGTAATTCCCGTTCGTGCAAGCACCCATGGCTACGATGATATCACGTGCATGAAGCTCGGGCGAGAACGAACCGCAAGAGCCGACGCGAATAATCGCTTTTACGTCGTAAAAATTAAACAGCTCGTAGGAATAAATCCCAATGGAGGGCTGTCCCATGCCCGAAGCCATAACGGATACTCTTTTACCTTTATAATAGCCCGTATAGCCGTGTACGCCGCGCACATTATTGACAAGCACTGCGTTTTCAAGATAGGTCTCTGCAATAAATTTTGCGCGCAACGGATCGCCCGGCATCAAAACCGTATCGGCGAAATCCCCAAGCTTTGCGGAAATATGAGGTGTAGGAACTGACATAATAATTCTCCTTTATTTTTTTTCTTCGTTTGGCAAATACTATCTTAATAACCTTTGTCCTCTATGCCTTGAACGGCTTTTACCACACGGCTCGTTCCCAATCTGGATGCGCCTGCATCTAAGAAATTTTGCGCGTCTTCGAGCCCAGAAATACCGCCTGCCGCTTTCACGAGCACGCCTTCACCAACGTTCGCGTACATCAGCTTCACATCCTCGAGCGTTGCCCCTGTCTTCGAAAAGCCCGTAGAGGTCTTGATGTAGTCCGCGCCTGCCTCCGTTACAATCTTACACATGCGCACCTTTTCATCCTCGGTCAAAAGACAGGTTTCGATAATAACTTTAAGGATTTTTTCACCGCAGGCAGCCTTGATTGCACGGATTTCATCGCATACCTGCCTATCCTTTCCAGCCTTTAACAGCCCGATATTGATGACCATGTCAATTTCGTCCGCGCCGTTGGCAATCGCGTCCTTTGTTTCATAAACTTTCACAGCCGTTGTGTTGTAGCCGTTCGGAAAACCGATGACCGTACAAATCGCCAATTTGTCCCCTACGTATTCCTTAGCCTGCTTTACAAAGCTGGGCGGAATGCAGACAGAAGCCGTTTCAAAGGACATCCCCTCGTCACAAATTTTCTTAATTTGTTCCCAAGTGGAAGCCTGTCCCAAAAGAGTATGATCGCATTTCGATAAAATATTTTTTACGTCCATAATAACTTTTCTCCGTTTTTTATTTTCTTCTATCAATTTATTATACCGCATTTTACCATATTCTGTCAAGGGGTATTTTTCATTTTTTTCGAGGTTTTTTTCATTTTCCCCTACCCATGGTCGCGATTATCAAATTTATTGATTGCACTACCGATTTTTTATTCGTTTTTCTATTTATATTGTCGCGAAATTTTTTCAAGTTTTCCCCAAAAAAGGTTTGCTTTTTGTCGAAATTCGTGATACTATAATATATGTGATATTATAATTAGGTAGATTTTGCGTGTATTTGTCGTGAAATGACATTGAGGTTATCCACAGCCTAACGCAAAATCTTGTACCTCGCAAGGAAGTTTATGTCTATCAGTTTGCAAAAAGGAAGTTTCTGGAAGCGCATTTCGGCGTATTTGTTCGACTTGATTTTGACGGTAATCGTCACGGTCGGCGTCGCTACCGCCGTCTCTGCGATTGTCAAATACGATAATTACAGCAAGGAGCTGGAAACTCATTATACGAAATACGAAACACTTTATAACACCGATTTCGATATGACCGAGGAGGATTACAACGCCCTCTCCGAAACTGAAAAAGCAAATTATCAGGCGGCGAGCGAAGCATTCGGCAAAGACCCAGCAGTGAAAGCCGTGTATGCAAAAATGTTCAGCCTGACCTTGGTGATTTTGAGCGTTTCCCTCTTCGTTTCCATAACGTTAATCTATTTCGTCGTGCCTTTGCTCTTCAAAAACGGGCAAACACTCGGGAAAAAGATATTCGGGCTCGCGGTTATGCGAACAAACTGTGTAAAACTAACAAACCCGATTCTGTTCGTTCGTTCGATTTTGGGCCTGTATACGATTGAAACAATGGTGCCCGTACTGATTGTCACAATGATTTATTTCGGAGTCATGGGGATTGTCGGTACGATGACGCTTTTTCTACTGCTTGGCTTGCAGGTGGTCGTTATGGCGGTCACGCAGACAAACTCCTCTATCCACGACCTGCTTTCGGATACGGTTGTTGTGGATATGTCTAGCCAAGAGATTTTTGAATCGCAAGAAGAGCTGATTGCTTATAAAGAAGCGATGCAGGCAAGAGAGGCCGCAAAGGCGGAAGCCGAATACGTGCCTTCGACGTTTTTACAGTCCGTACAAGCTATGCAAAACGAGAAAGCGGAAAATGAAAACGTTGTAGAAGAAGCAAATGATAACAATGGTTTAAATTCAAGCAATTGAATGTAAATAGAGAAACTAATGACTTTCAGGGAGGTTATATGAAAGTAGAATTACAAAATCTTACTAAAATCTTTCCCAGCCGTAACAAGAAGTCGGGCGAAGAAGTTGTTGCTGTAAACAACTTTACCTTCACCATTCCCGACGGAAAACTCGTAGGGCTTCTCGGCCCTTCCGGCTGCGGTAAGAGTACGACGCTGTACATGATCAGCGGTCTGCAACAGCCTACTTCGGGCAAGATCTTCTTCGGCGAAGAAGACGTTACGGAGCTTTCCCCCGAAAACAGAGGTATCGGTCTCGTATTCCAAAACTACGCCCTTTACCCGCACATGACCGTTCGTCAGAACATTCTTTTCCCCTTGCAGAATTTGCGCGGGAAAGATAAGATGACGAAACAGCAGATGCTGGACAGAGCGTATGAAGCGGCTAAGCTTGTACAGATCGACGGCCTTATGGACAGAAAGCCGAACGAGCTTTCGGGCGGTCAGCAGCAACGTGTTGCTATTGCACGTGCGCTTGTAAAAATGCCCCGCGTTTTGCTTTTGGACGAGCCTTTGTCCAACCTCGACGCACGTCTTAGATTACAGACTCGTGAAGAAATCAGACGTATTCAAAAGGAAACGGGTATCACCACGATTTTCGTTACCCATGACCAAGAAGAAGCCATGAGTATCTCTGACATTATCGTCGTTATGAAGCTCGGCGTTGTACAGCAAATCGGTAAACCTCAAGAAATTTACGACGATCCTATCAATCTGTTCGTTGCGAAGTTCCTCGGTACCCCTCCCATTAACGTACTTTCGGGCTACGTAAAGGACGAGAAACTGTATATTGGCGACGCGGAAATCATGACGGTAAACGGCGTAGACGATCGTGACGTAACCGTAGCGATTCGTCCCGAGGGCTTTAACCTTGAAGAGAACGGACCTCTCGTTTGCGCACTTTCGAACGTGGAAGTTATGGGTCGCGACGTGAGCATTGTATCCCGTCACGAATCTTCGCTTAACCCCGTACTGCGTTCGATTATCAATGCGGATAACAAGATTGACATAACGGCAGAAACGGTAAGCTTCTCCTTGAAACCTCATAAGGTATTCCTCTTCGACGCAGAAACGGAAGAAAGAATTTATTTCGAGGTGTAAGCATGGCGGTACTCAACTTTTTAAACAGAGTTTTCGTAGAAGGATTTTGGAAAACCTTTTGCGTAAAATGGATTTGGCAGACCTTCTGCGTTGCTTGGGTCCATGACGCGTTTTATATCCAATTCCTCTGCAAAAAGCTGAAATATGATAAGTGGAAGGGCTGGGTATATCTCGCGCCTTGTATAGCGCTTCTACTTGTCTTTACCGTATGGCCCATTATCAATACGGTACGCGTTTCGTTTTTGGAAGGCTACGATAGTCTTGCAGCAATCGGTGGAGAAACCTTTGACATTGGCATTGGGAACTTTGAACGCGTTGTAAATGCTCCTAAGTTCTTGACCTGTTTAAAGAACACGATGCTACTTTGCGTACTGACCGTTCCCATCTCGACGATTTTGGCGCTTTTGATTGCAGTATGCTTAAACGCAATCAAGCCCTTACAGCGAGCTTTGCAGACGATTTTCTTCCTGCCTTACGTTACCAACTCGATTGCAATCGGTATGGTCTTCATGGCAATGTTCCAGATGGTCGGTTCAAATTTCGGTTCGGACAACCAGTATATCGCTTCAGCAGGTATTATCAACAATATTATAGGACTGTTCGGCGTTGAGCCTATCAACTGGGTAAACGCAAACTCCTCTTACGGTGCAAACATCGCCGTTCTTACGATTTATATCGTATGGAATGCGCTGCCTTTCAAGATTTTGATTTTGCTCGGCGGTTTGCAGAGTGTAAACAAACAGTATTACGAAGCAGCGAAAATCGATAGTACCCCTCGTTGGAGAGTGTTTACGAGAATTACCGTGCCTCTTCTTTCCCCGATGCTTGCATACGTTGTTATCACCGGTTTCATTGGGGGATTTAAGGAATATTCGAGCATTGTCGGTATTTTCGACGCAAAGATGGGTGCACCCGGTCAAGCCGGAACGCTTAATACCATGGTCGGATATATCTACGACGCGATTGCAAATACCAAGCACGGTATAGCGAGCGCGGCGGCACTGATTTTGTTTGCGATTATCTTCGTCGTAACCATGATCAATCTTTACGTAAGTAAAAAGAAAACGCATTATTAAGGAGGTAGACTATGGATGAATTGAAAGAAGTTCTTTCCGAAGAAACAGAAGTTTCCGCGGAAATTGAAACCATTGAAAATGAAGAAGCCGTAGCTCCTTCCGAAGAAGCGGACGTTCTTGTTCAAGGCGTGATGCACGAACGGGATATGAAAAAAGTATCCGCGAAGCAACGGGTTGTCAAAATCCTCGTACAGGTCGGCTTGTATGCTTTCCTTGGTTTCATGGCACTCGTTGTACTTTTCCCGTTCTACTGGATGTTGATTTCTTCGGTAAAGTCGGTCGATGAATATAACATGAATCCACCGACACTCTTCCCGCAAAAATTTATCTTCCACAACTACGTGGAGTCATTCAATGCGGCAAATCTCGGTACGCTGTTCGTTAATACGGTATACGTAGGCGTGGTTTCCACTCTAATCTCCTTGGTAATTACCGTACTTTCGGCATTTGCGTTTGCAAGACTTGAATTCAAGGGCAAAAACGTACTGTTTGGATTCTTGCTTGCAACGATGATGATTCCCGGCGAGCTTTTCACGATTACCAACTATCAGACGGTAAATAATTTTGGTTGGATGAATACCTATACCGTTTTGATTGTGCCTTTCCTTGTCAGCGTCTTCTATATTTATCTTTTGAAGCAGAACTTCATGCAGATTCCTAACGAACTGTATCTTGCTGCTAAGGTGGACGGAACGACTGACCTCAAATATCTTTGGAAGGTAATGATTCCCCTTGCGCTTCCCACCTTGATTTCGATTACGATTCTCAAGATGATGGGTGCATGGAATACCTACGTTTGGCCTAAACTAGTTGCAAACGACGAGGCGCACCGCTTGATTACAAACGGTTTGCGCGCAATCTCCTTCGTAGACGAAGCCGATAAGCCTAATATCCCTGTACAAATGGCTGCGGTTGCGATGGTTTCGGCTCCTTTGTTTATGGTATTTATTTTCCTCAGAAAATATATCATGAAAGGCGTTTCCAGAAGCGGTATCAAAGGCTAAATATTATAACCTCATATTACAGTCTAAAAAAATATTATATATAAAGGAAGTATCAAAACATGAACAAAATGAAGAAAACCTTGGTTGGCATTGTTTCCGCGCTTATGATCGCAACCTCCATTATTCCTATGGCAGCTTGCGGTGATAACAATGAGAGTAGCAGCAACTCCGACATTACCATTCAAGAAATCACCCCTTATGACGGTAGCGCAGTTGAAATCACCTTCTACCATACGATGGGTGCTAACTTGAAAGCTGTTTTGGATAAGTATATCCCTAAATTCAACGAAAAATATCCCAACATTACCGTTAAACACGATATGATGGGCGACTATCCCGCGCTTCGCGACCAAATTGCGACCGAGCTTACGGGCGGCAACTCCCCTTCGCTTGCATACTGCTACCCCGACCACGTTGCACTTTACAACAAGGCTAAAGTCGTATTGCAGCTTGACCACTATATCGAAAGCGATAAGAAAGTAGCAAACACGGATGAGATTATGGGGCTTACCGACGCGCAGAAAGCGGATTTCATCACGGCTTACTACGAAGAAGGCAGAGCTTACGGCGACGGCTATATGTATACCCTCCCCTTCTCTAAGTCCACCGAAGTTTTGTATTATAACAAGACGTATTTCGAAAAGAACAACTATACCGTTCCCAAAACCTGGAATGAAATGGAAACCCTTTGCGCAACCATTAAAGCTAAGGAAGGCGCAAACGTTACGCCTCTTGGTTACGACTCTGAAGCGAACTGGTTCATCACGATGACCGAACAGCTTAATACCCCCTACACGTCCGCAACGGGCGATGACAATTTCTTGTTCAACACCCCTGAAAATCGTGCGTTTGTAGAAAGATTTACGGATTGGTATCAGAAAGGCTACGTTACGACGGAAGAAATTTCGGGTGGTTACACCTCCGACCTCTTCACCGAAACGGCTGCTGATAAGATGAAATGTTATATGTGTATCGGTTCGTCCGCAGGTGCAAGCTATCAGTGTCCTGACCTTGGCAGCGACGGTAAGTATCCCTTCGAAGTAGGCGTTGCAATGATTCCTCAGGAAAAACCCGAAGATCCCGCAGTTATTCAACAGGGTCCTTCTATCTGCTTGTTTAAGAAGAGCAATGCTCAAGAACAGGCAGCTGCTTGGCTCTTTGCGAAATTCTTCACGACGAACGTTGAATTCCAAGCCCAGTTCTCCATGACGAACGGCTACACGCCCGTTATTAAGTCTGCTGAAACGAACAAAGTTTACGCAGATTTCTTAGCGAAAGCAGATGGCAACCAGTATTTGCAGGCAACCTGCGTTAAGCAGACCCTCGCGCAAATGAACGCATATTATATCTCCCCTGCATTCAACGGTTCTTCGGCTGCTCGTGACGAAGTCGGTAAATTGATGCAGACCTGCTTCACCAAAGCTCCTAAGAGCGGCGCGGCAGCATTCATCGAACAAGAATTTAAAAAGACTGTCGATACCTTGGTTTACGACTACGGCTTCTAAATTCTTTTATAAATCAAAACGATAGGTAATTTTATGAAAAAGAAATTATTATCTTTATTGCTTTTGACGGTCGTCGCGCTCGGCTCTTTCGCCGGCTGCGACGGTCTCAAAAAGAACTCCTCCACTTCCGTCGATTCTTCGACCGTAGAGTCCTCCTCTTCGGTGCCGGAAATCGAAAAAATCGACTATGTATCCCAGTTAAAACTGGACATGGCTACCGAAACCATCAAGCAAGAGGTTACGGTAAAAACGTATATTGATGGCGATACAACCCACTTCTTCCCGAAGGGTAGTACGGCAAATATGCCTACTATCGTTCAAGACGACGGATTTTTGAAAGCACGTTATGCGGCTGTCAACACCCCCGAATCGACGGGTACGATTGAGAAATGGGGTAAAAGAGCTTCCGACTTCACCAAAGCACAGCTTGAAACCGCGAAAAACGGCGGCTCGATTATTCTTGAAACGGAAGGCATGGAATGGGAAGCTGACTCCACGAAAAAACGTTTCCTCGTTTGGGTTTGGTATAAACCGGCTGGAGCTACAGAGTACCGAAACTTGAACCTTGAGCTTTTGCAGGAAGGTCTTGCAGTAGGCTCAAAAGCAGGTACCTCCCGTTACGGCGAGCTTTGTAATAAAGCAATCAGCCAGGCAAAAGCCCTTTCATTGCACGTATATTCCAAGGATAAGGACCCCGATTATTTCGAAGGTCAAGTTCCTGAAATTGACCTTAAGACCTTGCGTACAAATATTGATAGTTACGTTAACAAACGTGTTGCTTTCGAAGGAACGGTTACTACCTATTCCGATTGGAATATTTACGTAGAAGACTACGACGACGCAACGCAGATGTATTACGGTATCACCGCATTCTACGGCTATAATGGTGCTCTTCACAGCCACCTTGCGCCTGGTAACCGCGTTCGTATCGTAGGCAACCTTACCTATTCGGAGAACTTTGGATACCAAATCAGCAACTTAAAGTACGACGAATTCGAGCCCGACAGCGCGGACAACGTACAAAACCTCGGCGGCGGTCACGCCCCTGCTAATCAAGAAGTAACAATTGATGAATTCTTCTCGAAAGTAGAGGTTGAAACGGAAGTTAAAAATCCCGAAACGGAAGAAATCGAACTCGTAACGAAAGAATTTACGTATGCTGAGCTTGCTTATTCGACGAGTGTTTGCATGAAAAATTTGAAGGTAACTAGGGCTTATACCACCAACAACGGTGGCGACAACGACGGCGCTATCTCTCTTACCTGCACGTCGGGCGGTAAAGAAATCACCATCCGCGTACACGCAATCAAGGATTCTAACGGCGAAATGGTCTTTATTGAAGATGACTTGGTTGGAAAGACGATTGATGCGACTGGTATCGTAGAAGCTTTTAACGGAGAATATCAGATTAAGGTATTCCTCGAAGAAAACCTTATTATCCACTAATTAAAAAATATATTTAAGGAGAAATATAATGAAGAAAAAACTCATTGGTTTGCTTGCATCCCTTGCCTGCTTGGCTTGTTTTGCAGGCTGTAACAATCCCTTGTACAGTGGCGATTCAAGCATAGATAGCGGCAACGCCCCTGCGCAAAGCTCTTCTTCCGTTGATGGCGCACAAAGCTACGACGTAAAAGGTGCAGCTGCGTACATTGCTGATATGTACAAAGCAAAAGACAAATCTGGCCGTAAGGATTACACCGTTGTTAAGAAAGTTCTCTATGATGGTGCAACGTATACGATTGCTTGGTCTGTAAACGTTGAATGTGTTAAAATCGTAGAACAGGAAAATGACGTACTTGTAGACGTAGACGAAGAATCCGCTACAGAAGTACAATACGTACTTACCGCAACGGTTACCGCACCCGACGGCTCTAAAGAATCGGTTACTATCAACCGCACGCTTGAAGCAGCTCCTTCGGTTGTTCCTCAGCCTATCACTTCCGCTCCCAGCGAAGATGAAACATATAAGCTTTATATGTATCAGGTAACGAAGCAAGCAGATTTGTACTTCACCGGTAAAATGTCCGACTACTATCTTGCTACGACCAATTTCAGCAACGGTGAAGACCACACCAAAGGTGTTGATATCAAGGTTAAGAAAGTGGAAGGCAAAGATAGCTTCTACCTTACCTTCATCGATCCTGCTGATTCCAGTGGCACCAAGGTTCAATATATCGGTATCATCAATAATTACAGCAACGGTAAATGGCGTTATAATGCGATTTATGCAAGTTCTCCCGTAGTTGAAGATGGCGTTACGGGTACCTTCGAATTTACATACAACGCAGAATATGGTACGATGATCGCTACCCTTAACGGTGTTAAATCGGGTTCGGATGAAAACACCACCGAAACGAGTACGGATTCCTTCTATTTGGGTACTTACAGCGGTTTCTGGACAATCGGCGCAAGCTCGGTAAGCAGAATCAACGATGAAGACGCTTGTGTTGCTTGCTTGGCTGTAATGCAGGATAAGTCCACTATTACCCCCGAAAAGAAGGTTGAAACGGAAAAGAATGCTCTTTCCATTAAGACCAATTATACGGGTGCTGTATCCGTTGAACTTCCTGCAAAGGGTATTACGTATTCCGACGTATCGATTTCTTGGGCTGTTAAGAGCGGCAACGCCAAAGTTGAAAACGGTACGTTGACCGTAGATGCGCCCTCTGCAACGACGGAAATTGTTCTCACCGCTACGATTAAGAACGGCGAAGTTAGCGAAAACGTTGATTTCACGGTTACGGTTTATGCTGCGGCAACCTCCACGATTGTAACGGCTCCTGAGGAAGGCGTTGCTTACTCGATGTATCTCTATCAAGGTACCCTCGGTAAGAACTATTATCTCACAGGCGAAAAGGACGGCAACTTCCTTGCTACCTCGGAAAAATCTTCTCAAGCGGCTAAGGTTTATGCAGAAGCAGCTGACGGCGGTTATAAATTCTATGTAAAGAACGGCGATGCTAAATCCTATATCGCACTTACCGAATATCAGAAAGAAGGTAAGAACTACTACAGCGCATCCATCGATTACGCTAACGAAGGTAGCGTATTCCATTATAATGACCTCGGTTGCTGGGCTGCAACTCTCGCTAATGATACCTTCTTCATCGGTACGTATCAGTCCTACACGACGGTTAGCGCATCCTCTTCCTACTATATGACCGAAGAGCTTATGGGCACGGAACAGTTCCCCGTTGTGCTCGCAACGTACAGTGCCGATATGGAACAACCCGATGACGGTGGCAACGAAAGCGAAAAGCCTAACAGCGACGTTGTTACTGCACCTGTTGCAGATACGGCTTACCTCATGTTCCTTGAACAGAAGTCCCTTAACTCTACCTTGTATTTGACGGGCAAACCCGACACGGCGAACTCCAAGTTCCTTGGCATGACCGTAAATGCGGCTGAAGCTGCTTACGTTTATGCGGAAGTTGTTGACGGCGGCTATATGTTCTACGTTCTTGACGATAATAACGCTAAGTCTTATATTGAACTTACCGAATATCAGAAAGAAGGTGAAAGCTATTACCGTGCGTCTATCGCTTGGTCTGCAACGGGTTCCGTATTCCACTATGAAGATATTGGTTGCTGGGCAGCAACCCTTGCCAACGATACCTTCTTCATCGGTACGTATCAATCTTTCAACACGGCTAGTGCATCTTCGTCCTTCTATATGACCGCAGATAAATTTGCTAGTCAGTATCCTCTTCAGCTTGTTCTCGCTGAAAACGTTGATGTTACCCCTCCCGATGATGGCGGCGATGAAGGCGAAACGCCCGCAGTTCCCTCCACTCCTGCTGAAATCGTTGATGCGGCTTGGGCTCTTGCAAGCGGTGCTGCTCTTGAAGGCTCCTACACCTTGACCGGTGTTATTACCGAGCTCGGTACCTATAATACAAGCTATAAAGATATCAACGTTACTTTCGTGGTTGAAGGTAAAGAAGATAAGCCTATGTATTGCTATGCTTTGAAGGGCTCTACCGATGGTCAGCTCGCTGTTGGTGATACCATCACCGTTACCGGTACGATTAAAAACTACAACGGCACTGTTGAATTCGACAAACCCAACCTTGATAAGCACGTTCCTGCAGGCGGTGAGGTTACCCCTCCCGATGATGGCGGCGATGAAGGCGAAACGCCCGCAGTTCCCTCCACTCCTGCTGAAATCGTTGACGCGGCTTGGGCTCTTGCAAGCGGTGCTGCTCTTGATGGCAACTACACCTTGACGGGCGTTATTACCGAAGCTTCTTTCAATTCGAAATATAGCGACTACAACGTTACCATCGTTGTTGAGGGTAAAGAAGATAAGCCTATGTACTGCTACGGCGTAAAGGGCGCAACAGAAGGTCAGCTCGCTGTTGGTGATACAATCACCGTTACTGGTCCGATTAAAAATTACAATGGTACTGTTGAATTCTATATGCCCAATCTTGACGAGCACGTTGCAGGTGAAGGTGGCGAGGTTACC
>JAFUMY010000049.1 GCA_017482415.1 Clostridia bacterium | reverse complement strand
GAATCTTCTTATAAAGAAGCAATCGACGCGGAAAGAAACGATGCGGCAAAGATTGCAGCGGCAAAAGCGAAGTACGGCTGTGAGACGGACGAAGAAGCAAAAGAATATATCGTTCGTGATTACGCAATTGATACGGTATACAAAACGTATACTTCGAATAGCGGTCTTATCCAGGTACTTAGCTACTGGGCAAGCGGCTCGAATGCTCGTGAAGAATTCGCAGCGGAAGAAAGATCAAAGTATTTCGCAGACAAGAGCGAAAGCGATAAGGTAGAAAGCGTAAGAGGTATCACGACGTATAAGACGACGACGGATTTCAAGGGCGGTGAGCTTGGTGCAAGCCACGACGTATTGAAGGTTGTCATCAACGGCGTTGACCCGAAGGCAATTTGGAACTTTGCATTCAGCGTATCTCCTATGCACTACTATTCGGACGCAGAAACGATTGCAACCACGCCTTTTGGTGTAAAGGTTGGTGATATCGAATTCTTCAACAGCGTATTGAAAGCGACGGAAAAGAACGGTAAGCCCGTTGGCGCAGGCGTTTATAAAGCAAGCAATGCAGAGGGCAGCGGTACGGTAACGAAGGATAACTTCTACCGTAACAACTGGGTATATTTCGAACGCAACACCTATTTCGATACGGTTGGCGGTGAAACGATTACCAACGCGAAGATTAAATATCTTCGTTATAAGGTAGTAGCTTCTAACAGAATCATTCAATCCTTGCAGGCAGGGGACATCGACTTCGGTGAACCGCAGGCAACGACGAAAAATATTTCCGCAATCAGTGCAACGGAATCCTTGAGCTCTGCACAGTACAGAACGAACGGTTACGGTTACGTTGGCGTTAACCCTAAATTCGTACCCGACGTTGAAGTTCGTCGTGCAATCATGAAAGCAATGGATACCGCTTCCATCGTTAAGAACTATTATACGGAAGCTTTGGCTGACGTTATTTACAGACCTATGTCGAGAACGTCGTGGGCATATCCTACGGACGTAGGCGAATACGAATCGATTGCATATTATCAAAGCAAATCGGAAATTACTTCGCTTGTAGAGTCCGCAGGCTGGAAGAAGAACACCTCGGGTATCTATCAAAAGGGTAAAGACACGCTTAAAATCACGTTTACGATTGCAGGCGAAACGACGGATCACCCCGCATACGCGATGTTCCAAGACGCGGCGAACGTCCTTAACGACTGCGGCTTCGACGTTACGGTAACGACGGACGTTGCAGCACTTAAAAAGCTTGCTACGGGCGGTCTTGCAGTATGGGCGGCGGCTTGGAGCTCCACGGTTGACCCCGACCTTTATCAGGTTTACCATAAAGATAGTAAAGCGACCAGTGTTAAGAACTGGGGCTACGATACGATTTTTGCGGATACGACTGGTCAGTTCACCTATGAACAGGAAACGATTAACTATTTGAGTACGCTTATCGAAGCAGCTCGTGAAACGATCGTAGAAAGCGAACGTAAAGAAATCTACGCAGAAGCGCTTGATTTGATTATGGACCTTGCGGTAGAGCTTCCTACCTATCAGAGAAACGACCTCGTTGTATACAACAAGAACGTTATTAACGCAGCGACGCTTAACCAGACGCCGTCCGCAAACGCAGGTGTATACGACCGTATTTGGGAAGTCAACTACAACTAAGAAAATCACTGTGATTTTCTTCCTAAAAATAAAGAAAAAGTGAAGAAAACAGATGTTAAAATACTGTATTAAACGAATTTTGCTTTCCATAGTGATCTTGCTCGGTGTATCGATTATTTTGTATACGCTAGTTCGTTGTATGCCCGTTTCCTATTTGGAATCGCAGGTATACTCGAATCCGCAAATCGAGAATCCCGAGCAGAGATTGCTTGAGATGCAAAAATATTATGGGCTTGAACCTGGCTTTTGGAATGCCATCAAGGGCTATTTCAGTTGGCTTGTAAACCTTTGCCATGGGGATCTTGGTGTTTCCATGGTAACGGGACAGGCGGTAGAGGACGTTATTTTTGATAATATGGGCGTATCCTTTGGTATTTCCTTAGTCGCGCTCGTGTTAGAGCTTCTTATTGCGATTCCTCTCGGTATCAAATGTGCTTGCAATCAGTACGGGAAACTGGACTATTTTGCAACCGTTTTGACCATGATCGGCATTTCCTTCCCGACCTTCTTTCTCGGCAGTATCGTAATCAAGATATTTGCCGTAGATCTCGGTTGGTTTGAAGCGGGCGGTTTAAACTCGAACCTGCCTACAACCGCAGGTAGCTTTACGAGATTTATGGATATGCTTTGGCATATGGTTTTACCGATGTTCGTACTCGTTATTCTTTCCATCGGTTCGTGGCTGCGTTATACGCGAACGAATACCCTGGAAGTTTTGAATGCGGACTACATCCGTACGGCAAGGGCGAAAGGTCTTTCGGAAAATTCCGTTATCTATAAGCACGTGTTCCGTAATACGCTCATTCCGCTTGTTACCTTGCTCGCAGGTACGTTGCCAAGTCTATTCTGCGGCGCAATGATAACCGAGCAGGTATTTAACTTGCCTGGTATCGGTAATAAAGCCTATGACTTGACGCAAAAGGGTGACATTCCGTTCATCATGGGCTATAACATGTTTATTGCAATGCTCACGGTTATCGGTATTTTGATTACCGATATCATGTACGCAGTGGTCGATCCTCGCGTAAAACTTGGAGATTAAGGAGGGGAGTATGAAAAAGAATAAGAAATTAGACGTTTCACAGCAACCCGAAAATACTCCTGTAACGGAAACCGAGGAAACCGTAGCTGTTGTCACGGAAAACGAAAGCTTGCATGGGGAGAACTTGAACGATCGCGTTCGCGTGCTTTCCCCTGGTATGATGGTCGCGAAACGCTTTTTCCGCTCAAAGCTCTCTCTCATTGGGCTTATAATGCTGATTGCGTTATTCCTGTTCTCATTTCTCGGCCCTGTATTTTCGCAGTGGTACGTAGACGGTGAGCGCGTAAAGGACACGGAGAATATTACGATTATTGCCGACGTGCAGGCGATTGAATATACGACGGAGGACGGAGAAAAGGTCATCGCGTATATCATTACGGAAAACGCCGATGCTACGGTCAACGCAAACGGCGATATGACGGCGGAGCATCTTCTTGGTACGGATAAATCCGGTTACGACTTGTTTACCGACCTAATGCTTGGCGGTAGAGTATCGCTGACAATCGGTTTTGTCGTCGTGCTATTAGAGACGCTATTGGGCGTAGTATTGGGCGGCTTAGCAGGTTATTACGGAAAATGGGTGGATTCGCTCATTATGCGTATCGTTGATATTATAAGCTGTATTCCAACCTTGCCCATCATGCTGATTTTGTCTGCTATGTTCACGTCGCTTGGCATTGTAAAGATGGATAGACTTTATTACATGATGATATTCTTAACGTTCATAGGCTGGGGAGGTATTGCGCGTTTGGTGCGCGGTCAAATTCTCTCCTTGCGTGAACAGGAGTTCATGTTGGCGGCAAAATGCTCGGGACTTTCCACAAGGAAAAAGATATTCCGTCATTTGCTTCCCAACGTTATGCCGCAGCTTATCGTTTCCATGACGATGGGGCTTGGTAGCATTATCCTTATGGAAGCAACCCTCGGCTATCTCGGCTTGGGCGCGCCCTTGGACGTTCCGACGTGGGGTTCTATGATCAATACGGCAACCGACCTTATTAACGTTACGGCGAACTTCTGGATTCCGCCTGGAATCTGTATCACGCTTGCGATTTTGGCGTTCAACTTTGTTGGCGACGGCTTACGCGACGCTTTTGACCCGAAGATGAAGAGGTAAGTACCATGGCTGAGAATAAGAAGAAAAAATCGCATTATATATCGGGCAAAGAATCCCGAAAAATCGCTAAAAACAATAGAAAGGTCACAAAGGAATTCGAAAAGCGCAAAAAGAGAAAGGACGTTGAAGCGGAATATCTTACCGAAATGGTCAATCCGCACAACATTGTCGAGTTCGATAACTTAAATACCTATTTCTATACGGATACGGGTATCGTAAAAGCAGTAAACGGCGTTACGTTTTCCATTCCCGAAGGCTCTACGGTTGGCGTCGTTGGGGAATCGGGCTGCGGTAAGAGTGTTACCTCTCTTTCCTTGATGCAGCTTGTACAAGGCCCTAGCGGTCAGATTGTTGACGGTTCAATCCGTTTCCGTACCAACGCATTCCGTAAAGACGAAAAGGGTAAAAAGATTCCCGTATACGAAACGGAAGAAGTGAACGGCGAGACGGTTATCAAAAAGGACAAAAAGGGTAAACCGATTCCCAAAAAGAATAGCCTTGGCGGCAACCTTTACGAAATGGACGAAAAGGTTTACGATATCGCAAAGATGCCTCTTGAAGCAATGCGTTCCATCCGCGGAAGAGAAATTGCGATGATATTCCAAGAACCCATGACCTCGCTCAACCCCGTTTTCACAATCGGGAATCAGTTGGACGAAGTGGCGTTCTTGCACATCGAAGGGATTTCCAAAAAGGACGCGAAAAAGCGCAGTATCGAGATGCTGAACCTCGTTGGTATCGCAGACCCTATCGGCGTATACAAAAAATACCCGCACGAGCTTTCGGGCGGTATGCGTCAGCGTGTTATGATTGCAATGGCACTCCTTTGCAATCCTCGTTTGATTATCGCAGACGAGCCGACAACGGCGCTTGACGTTACGATTCAGGCACAGATTTTGGACCTGCTTCGTGATATCAAGGATAAAATCAGCGGTTCTATCATGCTCATCACGCACGATTTGGGTGTCGTTGCTGAAATGGCAGACTTTGTCGTGGTTATGTATGCAGGTAAAATCATTGAAATGGGTACGGTAGAGGATATTTTTGACAATCCGTTACACCCGTATACGATTGGGCTGCAAAAGAGTAAACCCACGGTTGCAGGCGAAGTGGATTCGCTGTACTGTATCCCTGGTTTCGTTCCGAACCCCGTTGATATGCCAAATTACTGCTATTTCCGTGACAGATGTGACAGGTGCATGAAAAAATGCGCAGGCGAATATCCTCATCTTGTAAAAGTAACGGACACGCACAGCGTATCCTGTTATCTGTATAATGATTCCTCCGTAGGACCCGAACAAAAAGAGAATCAGAATCGTTAAGGGGAAGAGAAATGACCAAAAAAGAAAAGAAAGAGCTTCGAGATAAGAAAAGAGAAGCCCGTAAGATTCAAAAGCAACTTCACGCCGAAATGCAAGCAGCAGTTGACGTAGTTGTAGAACGTACTTGTAAAGAAGAAGGTACGGAAAATCTTTCCGGTTACGCTGCTGTGGCTTCCGCAAACTCGCCCGAGCTCGAAAAGAAGATTAAAAAATGGCTCAAAAAGACGGGCGCAAAGCCTGTTAGAATTATTAGAGGCCCTAAAACAAAAGATTCGAATGCACCTGAAGAAGACGTATTGTTGGAGCTGAGAAATCTTCAAAAATATTTCGTGGTTGGCAAGAATCTGTTTGGTAAGCCCACGGCGTATTTGAAAGCGGTGGACAATGTTTCTTTCTCGCTTAAAAAAGGTAAAACGCTTGGTATTGTAGGCGAATCCGGTTGCGGTAAAACCACCATGGGGCGCACGATTTTGCGCTTACACGAGCCGACGGGCGGTGAGGTTTGGTTCAACGGCGAAGAAGTTTCTAAAATTCCCGAAACGGAATTTGATAAACTTCGCCCGAATATGCAAATGATTTTCCAAGACCCGTATGCGAGTCTTTCACCCCGTTTGACGGTTGGTACGATTATTGGTGAGGCGGCGCTTGAGCACGGCCTTGTTACCAAGGAAAACTACCGTGAATACGTATTAGACGTTATGAAAATGTGTGGTTTGCAGCCGCATTATTTCGACCGTTACCCCCATGAATTCTCGGGTGGTCAGCGTCAGCGTATTTGTATCGCGCGCGCTTTGGCGTTAAAGCCGCAGTTGGTTGTCTGTGACGAGCCGGTTTCCGCACTCGACGTATCCATTCAGGCGCAGATTATCAATATGCTTCGTGATTTGCAGAAAGACTTAGGGCTCACCTACGTGTTTATTTCGCACGACTTGTCCGTTGTCAAGCATATTTCCGACGAGGTCGGCGTTATGTATCTTGGCAGCATGGTGGAATTCGGTACGAAGGAACGTATTTTCAATAATACGTTGCATCCCTATACGCAGGCACTTTTCTCCGCCGTACCCGTACCCGATCCGCACATGAAGATGAACAGGGTAATCTTGAAAGGGGATATTCCCTCGCCTGTGAATCCTCCCAAGGGCTGTAAATTCCATACTCGTTGCGATAAATGCATGGAAATCTGTAAGAAGGTTACGCCGAAATATAGAGAGGTTGAACCCGACCATTATTGCGCATGCCATCTTTACGATACCCCTGAGGAATTGCAGGAGTTTGCCGCAGCGCAAGCCGCGGAGGCTATGCTGAACGCAAAAAAGGATAAAAAGGAAAAGAAGGCTAAAAAAGCGAAAAAATCCAAAAAATAATAACGAGTAATCCAATGGCAAAACAGAAAAAAGAAAAACCGGAACTGGACATGGAAACGACGGTCGCGGATATGAACGTCGAAGGGTTTAGCTGGTATGACCCGAAAAAGAAAAACGGACAAAAGCAAGAGCCTGTTCAGTTGACGAAAAAAGAATATCGCGCGTTAATCCGCGGCGCTTATCGCGCAATGCTGCCGATTATCGGTTGCATTATTGCAGGCGCGCTGATTGTTGTGCTATTGGCATATATTTGGCTTCAATAATGAAAAACGACCTCTTCCTGATTTGGAAGAGGTCGTTTTTTCAAGAATCTCGTCGCGCTAAGATTTTCCCTGTTTTTGCATTGACTAAAAAAGCGTGTGTTGTAGCTGTGCGTTCAATTACGCCGACGTAATAATAGGGCGCGTCCTCGTAAATAAGCCGTATATAAATTTCTCCGCTAAACCCGTATTTATCCGTCAAATTTTGAAACAGCTCGCTATTTTCCGTTTGAATAATTTTTAAAACGTTTTTCGGGGTTATGGTATCCTCTGTCAAAACCGATTTTGCGTTGATATGGATTACGCTTTCCCCATAAGTTAAAGAGCACTGCAATTCTTTAGCTTCGGCTACGTCTAAGGTGCAGGAAAAATAATACTCGCCTCGGACGTTATCGTAGGACATATCGCCGCCGTAGGTTTTCCCTTGGAAAGGGAATTCAAGTACGCACTCGGCAGTCCCTTCGGGCGCAGATAGGTAAATTTCGGTGCGCGTCGTCTTTTCCTGCGGAATTCCGTCGGAAAGATAGGGCGTTTCCTTGCTGACGGAATAGATTCGAAGCGAAAATCCGTCCGCACTTCCTAAAAAAAGATTGTTTCGCAACTCGGAAACGTAGTCGAAATACTCCACAGCAGCTTTGCAAGAAACGCTAATCGATAGGAAAAGTGCCGATAAAAGAAGTAAAAGGCAACGCTTCACATTTGTAAGAAAGCCATGTTTTGTATTAAAAAATATCTTCATGATTACATTATATTAAAAAAAGATTTAAAACATGCCGAATAAATTTTGCTCATACAGTTGATTTTTTGTTTTGGATATGTTAAAATAAAATAAATATACTGGGGAGGAGCAGTTATGAGCGTAGATAAAGTCATACTTCGTGCAATTTTAAGTACGCTCGCGGCGATCGTTTTGTTGGTTGCCTTTATGTTTGTTGCGCTCATTGGTCTGTTCCCGTCCACCATGATGGAGATCACCTACGACCTTGGTATGGAGGAATCGAGCATTAAATATGCCGAACGCGCATACAAGAGAGGTGAAAGCATCAAATTCATTGCGCATGCCACCACGGTTGCGATTGAGCTGGATGATTATGCAAAGATTGATGCGTACGGGGAAAAATACGTCACAGACGAGGAATTTCCGTCCTACTGCTTGGAAATCCGCGAGGATGCAGCTGCGGCGGAGTCCTACCGCCAGTACGTACACGGCCAAGTATGCGTAGCGAAGTACAAATGCGGAAACACGACAGCGGCGGTTACGCGCGCATTTGAACTGAACGGCAACGCTTTCCCTGAGGGGAATGCGGTAATCGCCGTGCTGTTGGAGGCAAACAGCAATAACGACGTACAGACCGTCGAAACGATAAAGGGAAAAATGATAGCTCTGCAATCGGCTGAACTGTCGGAGGCAGACCGTGGGAATCTTATAGAGATTCTTGCGCTGATGGAAAAATAAATGGATGTTTTTTCGCGCGTGCGAAAACGTCCATTTATATTTATATACGGAGATATTAGAGAAAGTTTTATAAAAAAGGAGAACGACTATGAGCAGCAAAATTGTAAAAGAAGGCTTGACCTTTGACGACGTACTTTTGATTCCGCAGGCATCGGAGGTTTTGCCGTCTGACGTTGATTTAAAAACGCAGCTCACGGATACGATTAAGCTGAACCTGCCTTTGGTCAGCGCGGCGATGGACACTGTCACGGAAAGCCGTATGGCGATTGCAATGGCACGTGAGGGCGGTATCGGTATCATTCACAAAAATATGTCGATTGAGGAACAGGCATTACAGGTGGACAAGGTAAAGCGTAGCGAACACGGCGTCATCACTGACCCTTTTTTCCTTGCGCCCGATAATCTTGTAAAGGACGCGCTTGCGCTCATGGAAAAATACCGTATAAGCGGTGTTCCCATTACGAAAGAGGGAAAACTCGTCGGTATCCTTACCAACCGTGATTTGCGCTTTGAAAGCAATTACGAACAGCCTATTTCGAACATTATGACGAAAGAGGGTTTGGTTACTGCGCCCGTAGGCACTTCTCTTGCGGATGCACAAAAAATCCTTGGTAAGCACAGAATTGAAAAATTGCCCATCGTAGATGAAAAGGGTTACTTGAAGGGCTTGATTACGATTAAGGATATTGAGAAATCCATTCAGTATCCCAACTCTGCAAGAGATGAAAACGGCAGACTGCTCGTCGGTGCGGCGGTAGGTACGGCGGCGAATACGATGGAGCGAATCGCAGCACTCGTGGAAGCACGCGCGGACATCATCGCAATCGATACGGCACACGGCCACTCCGCAGGCGTACTGAAAAAAGTGGAAGAAATCAAGGCGAAGTATCCGAACATTCCTTTGATTGCTGGCAACGTAGCGACGGCGGCGGCAACGGAAGCTTTAATCAAAGCAGGTGCAGACGTTGTCAAGGTCGGTATCGGTCCTGGCTCGATTTGTACGACGCGCGTCGTTGCTGGTATCGGCGTTCCGCAGCTTACGGCGGTTATGGACTGCGCGGAAATGGCGGACAAGCTCGGTAAACGTATTATTGCAGACGGCGGTATTAAATATAGCGGCGATATCGTGAAAGCGATTGCAGCAGGCGGTAGCGCAGTTATGGTCGGCTCGTTGTTGGCTGGTACGTTGGAAAGCCCTGGTGAGGTAGAGCTCTATCAAGGCAGAAGCTATAAAGTATACAGAGGTATGGGTTCGCTGTCGGCGATGGCGGCAGGGAGCAAGGATAGATATTTCCAAGAAAACGCAAAGAAGTTCGTGCCCGAAGGGGTGGAAGGCCGCGTACCTTACCGTGGCAGCGTTGCGGAAGTTATCTATCAGATGAAAGGCGGCTTGCGTTC
>JAFUMY010000048.1 GCA_017482415.1 Clostridia bacterium | reverse complement strand
CCCCCTGCCCTGCGTATTCTTTTTCGAACTTATCAAGTACTTTCAATTTCAACGCGGAAAGATACTCATCCGTAAGGGTGGTCGTATCCCTGCATTGACCGGTGCTCCAGCCCCACGAAAATCCCCAAATCAGCTCAACGCCGTATTCGTGCGCGTAATCAACGATATCCTTGGCGTTGATAGGCTTAAAATCATTCCATAAAATCAGTTGGTTCAAGCCTAATCTCGCCATGTCGCGTATGTACTCGCGGTAGTCGTTGATACAATGCCCCCACGAAAAGACGCTGCGCGTCTGCGTTTGCGGTGCGGAAGCGTAGGTTGCGGTCGGCAATTGGTATTCAAAGATAGAATTGCTGAATTTCAAACCGCCCCCGTCGGGCGCATAGTGGGGAACGTACTCGTCGAGAAAAGCGGTCGCACCGTAAAAAAGGTTGCGTGCTTCGTGGGCGGTAACGATCACGATAGACCCGTCTTCGCGTTTGGGGTTGTGAATAATTTTCAGACAATACCCGTTGTCGGGGATTTCGTTTTTCGATACGAATTTTCTTACCAAATCGCTGTTTTCCCACAGCCCTACGACAAAGGCGCTGTGCGCGATCTCCGTGTTTTTGCTTTCTTGCTCCATGGGCAATACGTACAAAGTATATACGCCCGTATCGCGAATAATGTTTTTACCTGCTTCGCGGTTCAAAAGTTCTACCGCCTTGCGTTCCATACCCGAAAAATCGGAATATACGATTTTCCAAGCCGTTTGTTTGCTGTGATTGCTGGACATGGTAATGCTCCTTCGTTTAGAGTTTAAAAAATTTTAATACTTTATCGCGCGTATTTCAATATAAAAAGCGATATAAAAATATAATTTTTCGAAACAATTCTTGACATTTTACGCCTAAGGTGGTACACTCGTCTTAAGGAGCTGAATATGATTTGCAAAAAAGTTTCTGATTTTTACACAACGCGTTACCGCGTGCACTATATCAACGATTTGCAGCAGGTGTGGAAAAACGGCAGAACTTGGGGATGTATCGACACGCCGAAAAGGGAGCATCTTTTTTTGTTGTTTTTACAGGGCGGCGCGACGTATACGACGAAAAACGGTAAAACGATTACCGTAAAGGAAGGGGATCTTGTCTATACCCCCAAGGGCAGCGAATATCACATTCGTTTTTTCAACGGCGACGGGGATCGGACGGAAACGTGCGGGTTGCGTTTTGAACTTTTCGACGAAAACGGCGAAGATATCCTTATTCAAGCGGACGTTTTTCATTTTGCAAAAAATAAAGTTTTTGAACTGTTTTTTAACGACGTTCAACGGCTTACCTATTCCGTGCCGCAAATTCCCGTGAAATATAACTGCGTTCTATATACGCTGTTTAGCGAGCTAGGGGAGATCGAGAGCGCGGAAGCTTCGGACAAAAACCATTTTGGCTGGATACAAAAAGGGGTGGAGTATCTCTCCACGCATTTTAACGAGAAGACGTCCGTAGAGGAGCTAGCAAAAATATGCCATATCAGCGCCGTGTACTTTCGCAAGCTTTTCAAACGGTGCTTGGGGGTTTCGCCCGTGCAGTACCGTAGCGCATTACGCTTAAAACACGCACGGGATTATCTGTTGTACGGAAGCGATTCCGTTAACGAGATCGCGGAAACGCTGGGGTATTTTTCGTCGGCGTATTTTATCAAACAGTTCAAGGAAAAATACGGTTGTTCGCCGCATACCTATCGCTTAAAGCACAGAATTTAGCGGATATTTTTTGGTGGCTTTTGTGCTGTGTCGAAGAGTACGAATCCGGACCTTCTGATGGGCGGGATAGGAAGCAAGAATATGAAAACCGAAAGAGAGACGAAGAATATCCTTGCCACGTTTATTCCCGACATCGGCAAGAAGCAGATGGAAAGCTATAAAGCCGATGCGAAATACACCGTCGAGTGGGTGAAATCGGGCAAAAATCCAATAGTTTACGTTTAACGAAAAGGCATCGGTGAAATATCCGATGCTTTTTTGAAAACAAGGAAAAAATTTTGTCGCGAATATCGCTCTTTTCTCCCATGCAGTACCCTACGTTGTTTTTTCGCCCTGGAGCATCGTAGTGAGTGCCGCTATATCATTAGATGTTGTCTTCGCCGATGATCTTCCGGAACTTTCTACGACCTCCTTGATGTGGTCCTCGAAAAGCGGTTGATAAAGCTCGCACACCGTCACTCTGATTCACCGCCTTTTTTACCACTGGTATCTCTAAAGTTCAGCACGACAGAAACGCTGCCCTTAGACTCACCTTCCTCCGGATGTTCTTTTTGCCCGAGATACTGCTTTCCAAGCCATATTGCCATTGTGGCGTTGACCTTGGCGAGCTCGAACTGCGATCGGCGTAGGGACATTTTTCCCTGATCGCGCCCCTTTTTTATGCACTCTAAAAAAATAGGCTCGTTCACCTCGTTGTGAAGAGTTTCCACGGTAATGTCAAGGCAAGCGGCAATCTCCTCCTCGGTGCACATGACCCGGGAGAGTGCCTCGATGACCTTCATGCCCGTTGCATTTATCTTCTTTCTCGGTCTGCCTCTGCCCTTTGAAATCAGGTCGAAACACGCGGCAGGCTCGTATTTATCAATAATTTCACTACCCGCCATTTGTTCCTCCTTCAGGGTATAAAAATAGCACCCTGCACGGTTATGTGCAGAGTGCTGCGGTTGTTTAGTTGTTAATACCACATTATTAAATCGTTTTCGGGAACTACAATTTCCTTTGCAAGTTTATTCAAACGCTTTACGGTGTGCGGAACATACCAAAATGTTATATACGCTTCGTCATGTGAAATAATATTTCCGGACGATATATCCACTACAATATGACCAGCCGGCTCTTTTCCCTCGGGATAGTAGTCACACGAAATTGTATCCTTGTTCTTCACTATATTTTTTAGTACAACCATTTTTTCCCCTCGTAATATTCTTTTATAGCTTTTGTGTAGTTATAACTTCGATTTGTTATATCATGCGCTTCACTTTGAGAATAGCCTTGATTAACCAAAGACAATTCCATGATTTCATGCCTCAATAGTAACAAATCAGCTTCAATCGCTTTTCCTTCTGTTAACCTCTGCCACGAATGGGCTATATAGCAATCAGCATCAAAGCGTCTTACTGTTCCGTCGCTAAGCACTTGTTTGTCATAGAACAAATAATTTTTAACTTTGAGTATAACGTCTTCAGGAATCCCTGTGTTTCGCGAAATAGAGACCACATCATCTTTTCTGTGTCGAATCTCGTTGTAATACCTCTCGGCATGTTCGAGACCTCTTTCGCTTTCTGGATCAACAGCTCCGGTTATAGCACCTGAAATAAAAGTTAATTTTTCTACATTCAACGAGCCGTCAGGAAAGAGGGGAAGCTCGACGCCGTTTTCCTTCGCCCATTTTACAAGCTCGTTTGCTCTGCCTGTAAATGGCATAGAATAACTATCCGAATCGTATATTCCTCGAGCTTCTTTTAACTTCTCGGCTTTTGATGTGCTTTGTGTGCTGCCCTTGCTTATAAACTCGCCGCCGCTCGGAGAGCCTTTCGGCACTCTCGGATGCTTGCTCTCATCCCACGCCATAATTATATCATATCCTTTCGCTTGTGTCAATAAAAAAACACCCTGAGCTTTCAGAGTGTTTCAAATTTAGTTTTGTGTCGACCTAAAGCCGTTGGCGCGGAGCGTTCGTCGATCGTGCCCCTTACGAGGAAACGCTTTGTTATCGAAAGAGGCTAATGACAGCTTGAAGAACACGCATCTTGCCTTGGCACCGACGGCGAGATTTGACCTCGCACCGAGGGAGTGAAGCTCGGCGGTTACACCCCGTCGGCGTTTACCGACACCTCTTGATGATACTATTATAGCACAGAAACTGTCACATTTTTTCTCTTTTTTTCTCATTTTTTCTCAACTTGCAAAAAACGGCAGAATTTACCCCCCAATTTTTGGTACAAAAAAGTCTCAAAAGCGGTACAAAAGGGGTACAAAGCGCGCAAACGCCCGAAAATATTGACTTTGTATAGAGTCCGAATCTCTCCTTCTCCGGTGCTCTTGATCGCCGCAGAAATATAAAAAAGTCCCCTCTTCCTTAGCGGTAGAGGGGATACAATTATTTAATAAATATTTAAAGTATTTTACGAAAAGGTATCGACCAACCACTCAATGTGTGGTATAATAGTATCAGAAAAGAGGGAAACTTATGGAGAAGTTAATCAAAGCCATAAAAAACTCACCAAGTTGGTGACACAACTTGATGAGTTGGTGATCAAGATTATTTCACACGTTGGCTGGTGGATAATCTTAATCAAAATCTTTGAATAAGGGCTGGAGCGAAAGCCCCTCCCCTCACTCCATACACATTTTAACACAAAAAAAAGGGGGTTGTCAACATGAAAAGTGAATTAT